>CAZHDP010000085.1:0-10486 GCA_964531605.1 uncultured Burkholderiaceae bacterium
CCGTGGTCTACCCGGCCGCCGGTAACCTGGGCGGCGGTGGCTTCATGACCCTCCAACTGGCCAATGGCAAGAAAACCTTTTTGGACTTTCGCGAAAAGGCGCCCCTTGCCGCAACGCCAAACATGTACCTGGACAGCAACGGCCAGGTCATCAAAGGCCTGAGCACCCTGGGCCACTTGGCGGTAGGTGTACCGGGTTCCGTGTCTGGGCTGGAGTGGGCTCGTGAAAAATACGGCACCCTGCCCAGGTCTCGCTTGATGGCGCCAGCGGTGGCCCTGGCGCAAAAAGGGTTTGAACTGCAACAAGGGGACGTGGACATGTTGCGCACGGCCACCAACGCATTCAAGCAAGACCCTGCAACAGCAGCCATCTTTCTGAACAAAGGTGAAGCGTTTGAGGTGGGGCAACGGCTGGTTCAAAAAGACCTGGCCAAAACCTTGACCCGCATCAGCCGTCAAGGTGTCTCGGGCTTTTACGGCGGTCCGGTGGCCGAAGCCATCGTGGCTTCCAGCCAAGCAGGCAAGGGCATCTTGACCCTGGCCGATTTGCAGCAATACAGCACGCGAGAAATGGCGCCCGTTGAATGCGACTACCGCGGGTTTCACGTCGTGTCAGCACCGCCACCGAGTTCGGGCGGGGTGATCATTTGCGAAATCTTGAACATCCTGGAAGGCTACCCGCTGCAGGCCATGGGCTTCCACTCAGCACAGGCTGCCCATGTCCAGATTGAGGCCATGCGGCACGCGTATGTGGACCGAAACAGCTACCTCGGTGACCCAGACTTTGTCAAAAACCCGTTGGACCGCTTGCTGGACAAGGCTTACGCCGAGAAGATCCGCGCTGCCATTGATCCGCTCAAGGCCGGTGTATCGAAGGACATCAAGCCTGGTGTGGCACCGCACGAAGGCAGCAACACCACCCACTATTCCATTGCCGATCGCTGGGGTAATGCGGTGTCGGTTACCTACACACTCAACGACTGGTTTGGCGCCAAAGTGACCGCTGCAGGCACGGGGGTCTTGCTCAACAATGAGATGGACGACTTCACCGTGAAAATCGGTGTACCTAATATTTATGGTTTGGTGCAGGGCGAGGCCAATGCCATCGCTCCCGGCAAACGACCACTGTCGTCCATGAGTCCCACCATCCTTTCACGCGGTGGCAAACCCGTGATGGTCCTGGGCACGCCCGGCGGCAGTCGCATCATCACGGCCGTGTTGCAGACCATTGTGCATGCTGTTGACTACGGCATGAACATCCAAGAGGCCGTTGATGCCCCTCGTTTTCACCAGCAGTGGTTGCCTGACGTGACGTCGGTGGAACCCTACGCGTTCTCAGCCGACACCTTGAAGCTGTTGAAAGACATGGGGCACACCATCGGTGCCCCCCAAAGCGCCAACCACTTGGCCGTCATTTCGATTGGGGCCCCCAGCCTTGAAGGCAAGCCCACAGGTAAAAATCGGTACTACGGCGCCAACGATCCGCGCCGTAACACGGGATTGGCTTTGGGCCACTGAACCTGCAGGCCAGTGGTCTGTGGCGATCAGCTGAACATCTTCTTCAATCGGTCAGTCCAACTGTCCGTTGAAGGGGAGTGGCGGTTGCCACCTTTCTTGAGCGACTCATCCAACTCTTTGAGCAACTTGCGTTGGTGTTCGGTGAGTTTCACGGGCGTTTCCACCGAGATGTGGCAGTACAAATCACCGGGGTAACTGGACCGCACACCCTTGATGCCTTTGCCGCGCAAGCGGAATTGCTTGCCGGCCTGGGTGCCCTCAGGGATGTCAATGGCCACCTTGCCGTCCAAAGTCGGCACATCAATTTCACCACCCAAGGCGGCCGTGATCATGCTGATGGGCACATTGCAATGAAGGTCGTCGCCATCGCGCTCGAAGATGTCATGCTTCTTGATGCGAACTTCAATGTACAGGTCGCCTGCCGGGCCACCATTGGTGCCTGGCTCGCCATTGCCCGCGCTGCGGATGCGCATGCCATCGTCGATGCCCGCTGGCATTTTGACTTCCAGCGTTTTTTGTATTTTCAACTTGCCTTGACCTTGGCAAGTGGTGCAAGGTTCGGGGATCAGTTTGCCCGTGCCTCGACATTGAGGGCACGTTTGCTGCACGCTGAAGAAACCTTGGCGCATTTGGACCGAGCCTTGCCCATGGCAGGTGGTACAGGTCACGACCTTGGTGCCAGGCTTCGCGCCGTTGCCATGGCAGGTTTCACATTCGTCCCAGGTTGGGATGCGAATTTGTGCGTCTTTGCCTTTCGCCGCTTCCTCTAGCGTGATTTCCATGGCGTAGCTCAAGTCGCTGCCACGGTAAACCTGTCTTCCACCGCGCTGACCACCCGCGCCGCCTGCGCGCCCTTGACCAAAGATATCGCCAAAGATGTCGCCAAACGCCTCGGCAAAACCACCCATGCCTTCACCACCTGCGCCACCACGCATGTTGGGGTCAACACCTGCGTGGCCATACTGGTCATAGGCCGCACGCTTTTGTGCATCCGACAGCATCTCGTAGGCTTCTTTGGCCTCTTTGAATTTTGCTTCGGCGTCTTTGGCCCCATCCCCTTGATTGCGGTCTGGGTGGTGCTTCATCGCCAGTTTGCGATAAGCCTTTTTGATGTCTTCCGCACTGGCACTTTTGGGAACGCCGAGTGTTTCGTAGTAGTCGCGTTTGGTCGCCATGAACTTTGGTTTCGGTTGGTGTGGTGGAAGAGAAAACGCCGCGTTGAAAGTTCCTGAGGGTTCTTTCTGACGCGGCGGTGACCAAGCGGCGCATCAAGCGCCCATGGTTTAACCCTTCTTCACTTCTTTGACTTCAGCATCGACGACGTTGTCATCGGCAGGTTTGGCCGAGGCCGTGTTGTCACCGGCAGAGGGGCCCGCACCCGAGGCGGCCGCTTCCGCTGCTTGCTGGGCTTGTGCATCGGCATACATTTTTTCGCCCAACTTTTGGCTGACCGTCATCAGCATGGTGGTTTTCTCATCGATGCTGGCTTTGTCGTCACCCTTGAGGGCTTCTTCCAGTTCTTTGACGGCCGCTTCAATGCTGTCTTTTTCACCCGCTTCGAGCTTGTCGCCGTGTTCGGTCAGGCTCTTTTTGACGCTGTGCACAGCAGCTTCAGCTTGGTTGCGGGCTTGCACCAGCTCCAGCTTTTTCTTGTCTTCTGCCGCGTTCAATTCTGCGTCCTTCACCATCTGTGCGATTTCAGCTTCAGACAAGCCGGAGTTGGCCTTGATGGTGATCTTGTTCTCTTTGCCGGTGCCCTTGTCTTTGGCGCCCACGTGCAAGATACCGTTGGCGTCGATGTCAAACGACACTTCAATTTGTGGCGTGCCACGCGAAGCAGGTGGGATGCCTTCCAGGTTGAACTCGCCCAACAGCTTGTTCACACTGGCGATTTCACGCTCACCCTGGAACACCTTAATGGTCACAGCGGGTTGGTTGTCCTCGGCCGTCGAGAAGGTTTGGGCAAACTTGGTTGGGATGGTCGTGTTCTTGGTGATCATCTTGGTCATCACGCCACCCAGGGTTTCAATGCCCAAGGACAACGGCGTCACGTCCAGCAACAACACGTCTTTGCGGTCTCCCGACAACACCTGGCCTTGGATGGCCGCGCCAACAGCGACAGCCTCGTCAGGGTTCACGTCTTTGCGGGGTTCTTTGCCAAAGAACTCTTTCACCTTGTCTTGAACTTTGGGCATGCGGGTCATGCCGCCGACCAAAATCACATCATCGATGTCAGAGACGCTTACACCTGCATCCTTGATGGCGGTGCGGCAAGGGGCAATCGTGCGCTCAATCAACTCTTCCACCAAAGCTTCCAGCTTGGAACGGGTGAGCTTCATGTTCAGGTGCTTGGGGCCACTGGCATCAGCCGTGATGTAAGGCAGGTTCAGATCGGTTTGGGCGCTGTTGGACAACTCGATCTTGGCTTTTTCAGCCGCCTCTTTCAAGCGCTGCAAAGCCAGCACGTCCTTGGACAGGTCGACGCCTTGTTCTTTCATGAACTCACCGATGATGTAGTCGATGATGCGTTGGTCAAAGTCTTCGCCACCGAGGAACGTGTCGCCGTTGGTCGACAACACTTCGAATTGCTTCTCGCCGTCCACATCTGCGATTTCGATGATCGACACGTCAAACGTACCGCCGCCCAGGTCATACACGGCAATCTTGCGGTCGCCCTTTTCATGCTTGTCCAAGCCAAAGGCGAGGGCAGCAGCGGTGGGCTCATTGATGATGCGTTTGACATCCAGACCCGCGATGCGGCCTGCATCTTTGGTGGCTTGGCGTTGGGCATCGTTGAAGTAAGCCGGCACCGTGATGACAGCTTCGGTAACGGCTTCGCCCAAGTAGTCTTCTGCCGTCTTCTTCATTTTGCGGAGGATGTCGGCGCTGACCTGCTGCGCAGAGATCTTGTTGCCACGCACTTCGACCCAAGCATCGCCATTGTCAGCGGCTGTGATCTTGTAGGGCATCAGGTCGATGTCCTTTTGCACTTCTTTTTCAGTGAACTTGCGACCGATCAAGCGCTTGATGGCGTACAGCGTGTTTTTAGGGTTGGTCACCGCCTGGCGTTTGGCCGACGCGCCCACCAGCACTTCACCGTCTTCTTGGTACGCAATGATCGACGGGGTGGTGCGCGCACCTTCCGCGTTCTCAATCACCTTGGTGGTGTTGCCTTCCATGATGGCCACACAACTGTTGGTGGTGCCCAAATCGATACCGATGATTCTTCCCATGATGATCTCCGAAAATGCTTAAAAAGTGATGCTGATAACTTGTGGATAACTTCTGCTGTTTCAAGTCATCCAGGTCAAAAAATGTTTGCGCAGGCGCTCATTTGGGCGCAGCAACTGTGACCAGGGCAGGGCGCAGGACGCGGTCGGCAATGGTGTAGCCTTTTTGGAGGACAGACACCACCGTATTGGCTTCCTGGTCTGCAGGCACCATGCTGATGGCTTGGTGGTGGTGTGGATCGAATTTGGTCGCCGTGGCGGGGTTGATTTCGATGACCTTGTTGCGCTCCAGTGCGCTTTTGAGTTGCCGCAATGTGGCCTCAGCGCCCTCGCGAATTTGGTCGAGTGACGCGTCCTTGATGGCCAGACCGGTCTCCAAGCTGTCGGTCACGGGCAGCAAACTTTCCGCAAAACTTTCGATCGCGAATTTGCGGGCCTTGCTCGCTTCTTCTTCAGAGCGGCGACGGATGTTTTGCACATCGGCTTGTGCGCGAAGGTATTGTTCGCCCAACTCCGCATTTTTGGCCTCGAGTTCGGCGACACGGGCCAAAGCTTCTGCCAACGGGTCTACGGTGCCCGCGTCGATCGCTGCCTGAGCGGCTTCGGCCTCTTCGGGGCTCATGTCAAAGGGTTGTGGAGCGGCTGCGCCTGTAACGTGTTGTTTTTCCACTGTTTTTTGATGATCGGACATGCTTGCTTCAGACGTGAGTTATTTCGCTAGCCCTGACATGGGGCCGCGAGGCAGATTTTCAAGCCGCGCATCGGTGTGCCAGCTTGTGTGGTGGCAGTTCAGCCCACCCGTTCAACGGGCTTCGCTGCCAGTGGTGGTCAACCGTGGACTTCGAGCAGTTCCACGTCGAACTTCAAGGTCGCATTGGGTGGGATCACGCCACCTGCACCACGCGCGCCGTAACCCAGGTTGGCTGGGATGATCAAGGTGCGCTGGCCGCCCACCTTCATGCCGGCAACGCCTTCGTCCCAGCCTTTGATGACCATGCCTGCACCGAGTCCGAATTCGAACGGTGAGTTGCGGTCGCGGCTGGAGTCGAACTTGGCACCTTGCTCGCCGTCTTTGTACAACCAGCCGGTGTAATGAACGCTGACGCCCTGGCCTGGTTTGGCTTCTGGGCCTGAGCCTTCAAGGGTGTCGGTGTATTGGAGGCCAGAAGCGGTCGTGATCATGTGTTTTCCAGAGTGCAAAAATTAGAGAAAGCGGCCGTTCACGCATGCAACATGCCGATTGCGAAAGGTCGGGATTATGCCAGCGCCCTGCGTTTGGCCAGGTCGCGCATCAAGGCGCTGGTACCGTAGGTCCAAGGCGCAATCTTGTCAGATCGGTTCACCTGATTGACCAAGCCACCCAGTTGGGGTACCGACACACGGACCACATCCCCCGCCCGGTGTGTGAAGCCTTCACCAGGGGCAAAACGGTCTTGTGTCGGCGTGAACATGGTGCCGAGGAACAGCATCAGCCCATCTGGGTATTGGTGGTTGTCGCCAATCGTCTGGCGGACCAGGTCGATCGGGTCACGGCTGATTTTGGACATCGAACTCACACCGCTCATGGCAAACGGCTCATGCGGGCCCTTAGCGGTGCCTTCACCTGTGACTTCGACCGAGACCTCCAGGCTGCGCATGTCGTCGAGCCTGAAATCTTCATCGAACAATCGGATGAACGGCCCAATGGCACAGCTCGCGTTGTTGTCTTTGGCTTTGCCCAGCAGCAAGGCGCTGCGTCCCTCAAAGTCACGCAGGTTCACGTCATTGCCCAGCGTCACCCCTTTGACTTGCCCTGCCGCACTCACTGCGAGAACCACTTCAGGCTCTGGGTTGTTCCAATTGCTGCGTGGGTGGATGCCGATCTCAGCGCCCAAACCTACCGCACTCATGGGTTGCGATTTGGTGAATACTTCGGCGTCCACACCGATACCGACTTCCAGGTACTGAGACCACACGCCTTCCGCAATCAAGGTTTGCTTGAGCTTTTCGGCCATGTCCGTGCCGGGTTGAATCCGGCTGAGGTCTTCACCAATGTGGGCAACGATTTTTTGACGCAGTTCGGTCGCTTTGCTGGCGTCTCCTCGGGCTTGCTCTTCAATGACCCTCTCCAGCATGCTGGCGACAAAAGTCACGCCCGCTGCCTTGATGGCTTGCAAATCGCAAGGCGCCAAAAACCAAGGCGTTCTGGGGTTGCGCATGTCATGGGCTGAATTCGCCAGCACTGCCGCTGTGTGCGCCATGGGCGGGCCCACATGCGTGCGGCGGACGACGCGAGCCGGGTCAGGCAATTGAAGCAAATCGCTGCAGGTTGGCGCTATTTCTGAAATGTCGTAAATCCCGTCGTCCCGCACATGGACCAGCACGGCCCCCGTGCCTTCTACCCACACCCGGCCGATCAGCGTGGCACGGCGGTAGTCGTTAGGGAACACAGACGAGACATCAAGGTGTTTTTGCATGGTGGCCTCTGAACGGATGATGGGGAGTTGAACACGTGAGATTGTGCAAGAGAGCCATGTAAAAAGGACAGGTTTTACCTGTCCTTCTTCGGGGGCTCAAGGCATCAACCGAGGGCTTTATTTGGCCGTTTTTTTGGCTTGTCCGCTGACCCATTTGCCTGCAAAAGCCTGAAGATCAGACAAACGCTTGAGCAAGTCTGCGCCAGAAGGGGTGACCAAGTAGCCGTCATTGCCGTGGGTGATGAAGCCCGCTTCTCGCAATTCTTTGACCCGCGTGTTCAGGGTATTGGGTGTGATGCCGCCCACGCTGTCTTGTAACAATCGAAACGTTTGGGGGTGACCGTCGCGCAAGGCCCACAGCACACGGATGGCGTAACGTGATTCGAGGAGGCTCAGCAACTGGTTGACAGCAGCGTTTTCTTTGGAACTCATGGGCTAATCTCCTCGAGGCATTCAAGCGGGCAGCACAGTGCCGCGACAGTCTTTAATTCGGTGGTCTTGAACTATATCGCAGAAATTTCATCGCTACGAGATTCATAGCGAATACCCTACAGATGGCCAAGATGCATTGACAATCGGAGCCATGTTCAGAGGTAGATTTTTTGCAGCAAGCGCTTCAGGGTTTGACGCTCTGTGCTGGTCAATTTGCCTGTGGCTTCCACTTCCAGTTCGGTCGCGGTTTGCTCAGCCTCTTGCATCAACGCCTCACCTTGTGCCGTCAAGTGCAGGCCCAAAGCCCGGCCATCGCTGGGATGCGGCTTGCGTTCCACCCACTGGCGTTTTTCCAAGGCATTGATCATGCCGACCAGGTTCGGTGGCAGGATGTTCAACGTGCTGCACAACTGGCGTGACGTGATGCCAGGGTTGTGCAGGATCAGAGACAGCACCGAAAAGTCCACTGGCCGCAGCCCATAAGTCGCCATGCGCTCTAAAAAAAGCGAGATGATGACCAAGGTGGCCCGACGGGCGTTGTAGCCCATCAATGTTTGGAGATAGCTGGCGTCGACGGTGCTGTCCGTTTTGACGGTCGGTTTGCGCATCCTTGTATTGTCGCCGAGCCACGCTCGGCGACAGGCGGCATCACGACTCTGCGGTGAAACCGATTTTCTTGACCAACGGTCCCCAACGGTCAAACTCGGTCTTTTGGCTTTTGGCCATTTCTTCGGCAGTCGAGCCTTGAGCGATCAGGCCCACCACCGCCAAACTGTCGATCACCGACTTGTCCTTCACGGCGGCGTTGATGGCCGCATTGGCCGCCGCCAAGGTGGCCGCAGGCGTTTTGGCCGGCGCGTAAAACCCAAACCACTCTTCCACCGTCAGTTCAGGAAAGCCTGATTCGGCAAATGTCGGCACGTCGGGGTAAAACGGGGAGCGCTTCGGGCCTGAGGTGGCCAACACACGCAACTTACCGGCCTTGTGGTTCGCCATGAAATCGCCGCAAGGGGTCATCATGGCCGCAATTTGCCCACCTACCACGTCGGTCACACCGGGCACAGAGCCGCGGTAAGGCACGTGACGCAGGTCCACCTGGGCATTCATGCCGAGCAGCGCGCCGATGAAGTGAGGGGGCGAACCAGCTGCGGGCGAACCATAGCTCGCGTCCTTCGGGTTGGCCTTGGCCCATGCCAGAAAGTCTTTCACGGTTTTCACGGTGGCTGGCACCATGGGCCCGACCGCCAAGCCGTGGTGCATCATGGCGCCAATGGACACGGGCACGAAATCCTTGGTCGGGTCGTAGCTCAGTTTGGCGTAGATGTGCGGGTAGATAGACAGCACGGATGACGGTGACAAGGCCAGTGCTGAGCCGTCTGCCGGGGCTGCCTTCAAGGACTCCATGGCGATGCGGCCGCCAGCGCCGGGCTTGTTGTCGACCACAGCGCTGTTTTTGGCATAAGCGCTGCCAGCCATTTTTTCGCCAACGCGGCGGGCGACGCTGTCACCAGCGCTGCCTGCAGGGAAGCCATAAAAAATTTTCACTTGGTCCAGCGCTTGTGCCCAGGCGGGTGTGGCGGACACCGCGCCAAAAACGGCCGTGGCCAAGGTGGTTTGCAGAAAGTCTCGGCGTGAAGAGGAATGCATGGTCATGCGAAAGATTGAAACGTCAATTGAGGGGTGAGGTCATTTGCGCTGGCGCTCAGCGCGGGGCCATGCGCAAAGCGCCATCCAAGCGAATCACTTCGCCGTTGATGTGGCCGTTGGTCACGATGTGGGCGGCCAATTGCGCGAATTCTTCAGGCTTGCCCAAACGGGATGGGAAGGGGATGGACGCTGCCAGCGACGCTTGCACGGGCTCAGGCAATTGCTTCATCAGTGGCGTGGCAAACAGGCCTGGCGCCACCGTGCACACGCGGATGCCATGCTGGGCCAAGTCACGCGCCATGGGCAAGGTCATGCCGACCAATCCACCTTTGGATGCGCTGTACGCTTGTTGGCCAACTTGGCCGTCAAACGCCGCGACCGATGCCGTGAACATCATCACGCCACGTTCACCGTCTTCCAGCGGGTCCAGCTTGGCACAAGCTGCCGCAAAAAAGCGGCTGATGTTGTAGGCCCCAATCAGGTTGACATTGATCACGCGGGTGAAGTCTTCCAACGGTGCAGGGCTGCCGTCTTTTTGAACGATGCGTTTGGCGCTGCCGATGCCCGCGATGTTCATCAAGATGCGCGCCACACCATGAGCGGCTTCCGCTTTGGCCAAGGCTGCTTGCACACTCTCAGGGTTGGTGATGTCGCACACACAGGCCACGCCGCCGATGTCGGCTGCAACCTTGTCGGCCAAAGCCGCGTTGACGTCAATGATGGCGACTTTGGCGCCTTGGCGAGCCAGCTCGCGGGCTGTGGCTTCGCCCAAACCTGATGCGCCGCCGGTGACGATGGCACTGTGTCCGTTGATGATCATGTGGGTTTCTCCTGAAAATGAAATGGTGTGTTGTCGTGTCTGTGAGGATTGCGCTTGCGCTCAAGCTTGCGGTTTGATCGTGTGCGCCAAGGTGTCGTTGTGCAAGGCCGTGACCAAGGCATCGCGCTGCTTCAACACAGCGCGTTGGTTGATTGACCCTTTGTCCGTGATTTCACCCGCGTCGATGGACGGCGGCTCGGCCAACAGGCACAGGCGCGCCACGCGGGACGCGCTGCCAGTTGCTGTCTTGGCCAATGTGTTCACCACTTCTTGGAAATGGGCCAGCACGGGTGCGCTGCTCAGTACCTCGGCCATGCTGGCGTCTGCGCCCAAGCCTGACAACGCACGTACCGCTTGCGTGGGGAACACCATGGCGCCGACTTC
>CAZHDP010000086.1:0-10347 GCA_964531605.1 uncultured Burkholderiaceae bacterium
AATTTGACCAGCGGCGCCAGTGACGGCAACGCGAACAGGCTTTTTACTCATGAGGGGAACTCCAAGGTAGGTAAAGAAAATCTGTGCAGGTCAACCAGCCACCGCCAGCAGACCAGCCAATGGCGTTGGAGTTTACCCCTAAATGAAGTGAAATTCAAATTGTCTTATGTCTTATATAAGATATGATTCTGCCCATGGCCATCCCCCAGATCTACCCGGAAAGCTCAACAGGCGAGGCAAGCGTCACACCCGCCTTCAGCCCGTTGTACCAGCAGATCAAGGGGCTGATTCTGCAGGGACTGCACCGGGGCGAATGGAAGCCGGGCGAAGCCATCCCAAGCGAGATGGATTTGGCCAGCCGGTTCCGGGTCAGCCAGGGCACTGTACGCAAAGCGATTGACGAACTGGCAGCAGAAAACCTGGTGGTACGCCGACAAGGCAAGGGCACCTATGTGGCAACGCATGCCGAGACCCATGTCCAGTACCGTTTTTTGAAGCTGTTGCCCGACAACGGGGACATCAACAGCGAGGGACCAGCCCAACGGACCATCATCGACTGCAAGCGCCAGCGCGCCACCAACGATGTGGCAAAAGCGCTGTCACTGCACAACGGCGATGCTGTTCTGCAAGTGCGCCGCGTACTGGCCTTCTCGGGACACCCCACCATTCTGGAAGAGCTTTGGTTGCCCGGCGGACCGTTCAAGGGCCTGACCGCTGAACGGCTGAACGATTACCACGGCCCGATGTACGCGCTGTTTGAAACTGAATTCGGCGTCAGGATGGTCAAGGCAGAAGAAAAAATCAGAGCCATACACCCCGACCCTGCACAGGCACAGTTGTTGCAAGTGCCCCTCAACACCCCACTGCTCAGCGTCGAACGGATTGCCTACACCTACAACGGCATTCCCATGGAGCTTCGCAGAGGCCTTTACCGAACCGACACCCACCACTACCGCAATGAGCTGAATTGAACCCGTGGCCACTGTCTTGCAGGCGTCAAGACAATGTCAGGGACGTTGGAAATAATGATTCTTTTGCACTTCGCCACAATCCTTGCTGCATTGCAATAGAATTTTGGTTTTCGTGCGTCAGCAAATTACAGAGCGGTTACATCCCAGAAAGCCCATCACATGACAGAGCTCGCGACATCTAACAGGCCCAAACGGCCTGAGTTCCGCAACATCAATGTGTTCAACGACCTGCCGGGCTATCGTCTGCCTGCTGCAGGCATCGTGTCCATCCTCCACCGGATCAGCGGCTTCATCATGTTCTTGCTGATGCCCTTCATCATCTGGATGTTTGACACCTCGGTGTCTTCTGAATACTCGTTCGCACGCTTCAAGGCAGCGTTCAATGTGGGCCTGGGATTTGTACCCGGGTGGTTCATCAAATTGGTGGCCTTGGCCCTGATTTGGGCCTACCTGCATCACCTCATCGCTGGGTTGCGTCACTTGTGGATGGACACCCATCACGATGCGGTCAGCAAAGAATTTGGCAAATCGTCCGCCGTGGCCACATTGGCCATCAGCGTGGGATTGACCTTGGTGCTCGGCGCCAAGCTTTTTGGTCTTTACTGAAACAGGAGCATACAAATGGCAGTGAATTACGGCTCCAAACGCGTCGTCGTCGGCGCACACTATGGTTTGCGCGATTGGTTGGCCCAACGGGTCACAGCGGTACTGATGGTGCTGTTCACCGCGGTGGTACTGGCACAAGTGCTGTTCACCGGCGGTCCCATCGGCTACGACAAATGGGCTGGTATTTTTTCGACCCAGTGGATGAAATTTGTCACCTTTGCAGTCATCATCGCGTTGCTGTACCACGTCTGGGTCGGCATGCGTGACGTGTGGATGGATTACGTCACATCATCTGTGTTCACCCGATTGCTGTTGCAGGTGTTCACCATCGTCTGGCTGGTTGGCTGTGCCGGCTGGGCCATCCAGGTCCTCTGGCGCCTGTAAAAACGACGTCAACGACCTCAAGAGGCATACCCACAATGAGCTACACCAAGTCCAACATCACCAAACGTAAATTCGACGTGGTCATCGTCGGCGCCGGCGGTTCCGGCATGCGCGCTTCCCTGCAACTGGCCCGGGCAGGGTTGAATGTCGCAGTACTGTCCAAAGTGTTCCCAACACGGTCTCACACCGTGGCCGCACAAGGCGGTATTGGCGCATCGCTGGGCAACATGTCCGAAGACAATTGGCACTACCATTTTTACGACACGGTCAAAGGCTCCGACTGGCTCGGCGACCAAGATGCGATTGAATTCATGTGCCGCGAAGCGCCCAAGGTCGTTTACGACCTGGAACACATGGGCATGCCGTTTGACCGCAACCCTGACGGCACGATTTACCAACGCCCGTTTGGCGGCCACACCGCCAACTATGGTGAAAAGCCTGTGCAACGGGCATGTGCAGCGGCAGACCGTACCGGTCACGCCATGCTGCATACGCTGTACCAACAGAACGTCCAGGCCAAAACCAGTTTCTTTGTGGAATGGATGGCGCTTGACTTGATCCGAGACGCTGAAGGCGACGTGGTTGGTGTGACTGCGCTTGAAATGGAAACCGGCGACTTGCACGTTCTGCAAGCCAAAACAGTGTTGCTCGCCACGGGTGGCGCTGGTCGCATTTTTGCCGCATCCACCATCGCATTCATCAACACGGGTGATGGGTTGGGCATGGCCGCGCGTGCGGGCATTCCTTTGCAAGACATGGAGTTCTGGCAATTCCACCCCACCGGTGTGGCCGGCGCAGGTGTGTTGTTGACCGAAGGCTGTCGTGGCGAGGGTGCGATTTTGCTCAACAGCAATGGTGAGCGATTCATGGAACGCTACGCGCCTACGTTGAAAGACTTGGCGCCACGTGACTTTGTGTCACGCTCCATGGACCAAGAGATCAAAGAAGGTCGTGGTTGTGGCCCCAACAAAGACTACGTTTTGTTGAAGCTCGACCATTTGGGCGCAGAGACCATCCACAAGCGTCTGCCATCGGTGTACGAAATCGGCGTGAATTTTGCCAACGTGGACATCACCAAAGAGCCCATCCCCGTGGTCCCCACCATCCATTACCAGATGGGCGGCATCCCGACCAACGTGAATGGTCAAGTTGTGATGCATGACGGCACAGCCAACAAGGTGGTGAACGGTTTGTACGCTGTGGGCGAATGCTCTTGCGTGTCCGTGCATGGCGCAAACCGTCTGGGCACGAACTCGCTGCTGGACTTGCTGGTGTTTGGCCGCGCGGCTGGCAACCACATCGTTCAGTTCAACGACAAAAACAAAAACCACAAAGAATTGCCTGCTGATGCCGTCGATTTGACGCTTGAGCGCCTCAACCGGCTCGAGAGCGCCGGTCAAGGTGAATACGCGCAAGATGTGGCCAATGACATGCGCGCAGCAATGCAACAGCATGCTGGCGTCTTCCGCCAGCAAAAAACCATGGACGAAGGCGTGGTCAAGATTGCCGACATCCGCGAACGTGTGGCAAAAATCGCATTGAAAGACAAATCCAAAGTCTTCAATACGGCTCGCATCGAAGCACTGGAAGTGGACAATTTGATCGAATGTGCACAGTCCACCATGGTTTCTGCTGCAGCACGCAAAGAAAGCCGCGGCGCGCACACCGTGGACGATTACGCGGACACGCCCGAGCATCCCAATGGTCGCAATGACACCGATTGGCACAAGCACACCTTGTGGCACAGCAGCACCAATTCCTTGACGTACAAGCCTGTCAACATGACCCCGCTGACCGTTGAGAGCGTGCCTCTCAAAGTTCGCACGTTCTAATCAGAGTATCGGAGTATCAAGATGAAACGCACTTTCAAAATTTACCGCTACGATCCTGATAAGGACGCTAAGCCTTACATGCAAACCATCGAGATCGAACTGGATGGTCACGAGCGCATGTTGCTGGATGCCTTGATGAAACTCAAGGCACAAGATCCAACCTTGTCGTTCCGTCGCTCCTGCCGGGAAGGCGTTTGTGGCTCTGACGCCATGAACATCAACGGCAAAAACGGTTTGGCTTGTCTGACCAACATGTTGACGTTGCCTGGCGTGATCACGCTGAAACCCTTGCCAGGCTTGCCTGTCATTCGCGACTTGATCGTTGACATGACCCAGTTCTTCAAGCAGTACAACTCGATCAAGCCTTATCTGGTGAATGACAATGTGCCGCCCGAAAAGGAACGCCTGCAGTCTCCAGAAGAGCGAGAAGAGTTGAACGGTCTGTACGAGTGCATCTTGTGCGCCAGCTGCTCGACCAGTTGCCCCAGCTTCTGGTGGAATCCAGACAAATTCGTGGGCCCTGCGGGTCTCTTGCAAGCTTACCGCTTCATCGCTGACAGCCGCGATGAAGACACCGCTGGCCGCTTGGACAATCTGGAAGACCCCTACCGCCTGTTCCGTTGCCACACCATCATGAATTGTGTGGACGTGTGTCCTAAAGGGTTGAACCCCACGAAGGCCATTGGCAAGATCAAAGAAATGATGGTGATGCGAGCCGTGTAAGCGGTTGCACCCGGATCATGCACATGAACGAGCTTTTGGATGAACGGGCACTCAGCAAATTGAGGTGGCGATGCCGCCGAGGTTTGCTGGAAAACGACTTGTTCGTCGAGCGCTTTTTCAAACGCTATGAATCGACACTGACGGTCGGACAAGCACAAGGCTTGACGACCTTGATGGATTTGGCAGACAACGACCTGCTGGACTTGCTTTTGAAACGCAAGGAACCCGAGGCCGACATAACAACAACAGAAGTGCGTGAAGTGCTGGAGATGCTGCGGACTTGAAACCCAACCAGCCAAGTTGACTTGGCTTGAGTTTTGAATGACAACGTCTCTGAAAGATGGCTATCAATTCTAGGAAACAAGAACCATGAAACTTGCTGACACCAAAGCCACGCTGACTTTCAGCAATGGCGCCCCCAATGTCGAGCTGCCCGTCTACAACGGCTCAGTAGGACCAGATGTCATTGACATCCGCAAACTCTACGCCCAAACCGGCATGTTCACGTACGACCCTGGCTTCTTGTCCACGGCGTCTTGCCAATCGGCGATCACCTACATTGATGGTGACAAGGGTGAGTTGCTGTACCGTGGTTATCCCATCGAACAGTTGGCGACCAATTGCGATTTCCTGGAAACCTGCCACCTGTTGCTTTACGGTGAGTTGCCCAACGCCGCAGGCAAGGCCGATTTCACCCAACGCGTCACCATGCACACCATGGTGAACGAGCAAATGCAATTTTTCCTGCGTGGCTTCCGCCGTGATGCTCACCCCATGGCCATCATGACTGGCTTGGTCGGTGCGTTGTCGGCTTTCTACCATGACAGCACGGACATCAACAACCCTGAGCACCGTGAAATTGCAGCCATTCGCTTGATTGCGAAGATGCCAACATTGGTGGCAATGGCCTACAAATACAGCGTCGGTCAGCCGTTCATGTACCCCAAGAACAACCTGAGCTACGCCGGCAACTTCTTGCACATGATGTTTGCCACGCCTTGCGAAGAGTACAAGGTCAGCCCGATCATTGAAAAAGCACTGGACCGCATCTTCATTCTGCACGCAGACCATGAACAAAATGCGTCGACGTCCACCGTTCGCCTTTGCGGTAGCTCTGGTACCAACCCATTTGCAGCCATTGCTGCCGGTGTGGCTTGCCTTTGGGGCCCTGCCCACGGCGGCGCCAACGAAGCGGCATTGAACATGTTGCACGACATTCAGAAGAATGGCGGCGTGGAAAAAATCGGTGAATTCATCAAACAAGTGAAAGACAAAAACTCCAGCGTCAAGCTGATGGGTTTTGGTCACCGCGTCTACAAGAACTACGACCCCCGCGCCAAATTGATGCAAGAAACCTGCAAAGAGGTGTTGGGTGAGTTGGGATTAGAAAACGATCCGCTCTTCAAACTGGCCATGGCTTTGGAAAAGATTGCTCTGGAAGACGACTACTTTGTTCAGCGCAAGCTTTACCCGAACGTCGACTTCTACTCTGGCATCGTTCAGCGCGCCATCGGCATTCCCGTGAGCTTGTTCACCGCCATCTTTGCGCTGGCTCGAACCGTAGGCTGGATTGCGCAGTTGAACGAAATGATTGGCGACCCTGAATATAAGATCGGCCGCCCACGCCAACTGTTCACGGGCTCGGCACGCAGGGATGTTCAGCCTCTGGCAAAACGCTGAAAAATACAATCAGCAACAACATACACCTCAAAAGAACCCGTCTGAATGGCGGGTTTTTTTTGGATAAAAATACCAAAGTGACCACTCTCTACATCCAAACAAACCAGCAATTAAGACAACTTGTAACTGCTCAGGCATCACCGCCTGCCATACCTTGTCATTGCGGTTTGATGAATTACCCCAGTTGGGAAAGTGTCTCGGAAGAAAGATGGACGCAGCCAGGACTGGTGCTTGTTGGAACTCTAAGAGATGTAACTTTAGATGAGCCTACGTTTGAAGAGTATCACCCAGAGGGAACACGCTACGACTCCCCTTTGGCACCAATTTCAGTGACTTACTTTCCCTACAATCGGAGTGACCTTTGGAGGTGCGAGCGATGTCAGCGCTATGCGTTCAGATACACTGAATTTGGGGGTTACTACGTAGATCATCGCGTAAGGAGTCTGACGAGCGAACTCATCGCCGCAGATAACCCAATTCAACACCCATAGTCGACACTTTGCAGCTACAAAGGCAGTAACCCATGAAATCACTGTTTGTCTATTTGTTTGTCATTTCAACCATACTAGGCTGCTCAGCCAGTCCGCCAGATACGTCACAGAATGGGATATCAGTTGGCGTTGATGTCCCGTTGAAAAACGCTTCATTCAATCCTGATACGAATGGTCAAATTGCAGATTGGTCAGCCGTTGAACACAGCCAAGGTAAATCTTATTCATTTACCCTTGATGATAAAGTGGTGTATTCAGGTACGCACAGTGCCCGGATTCAGCGATATGGATCTGAAATCTACGGAATGTTGGACCAAAACGTCCGAATTAGCCCGGACTGGGTAGGCAAAACAGCCAGACTCTCAGGCGCACTGAAAGTAGAAAAGGCAGACGGAGGTGGTGGAGCCTTGATTTTGCAGGCAACGGCGGGAGACGGAAGTATCTCAACGTGGAATCACATGCAAGAGAATCGAGCGAAAAATACGCTCGACTGGAAAATATACTCCGTCGACATCAAAGTGCCTGGCAACGCCTACTTTCTTCGAGTCGGTGTCATGTTGGAGGACGGAGGTACGCTTTGGGCAGATGACCTCAAACTGACCATCATCAACTGAACCTCGCTGTTAAAATCAAAGCTTGAAGGAATAAGACATGGGACGCACCCTTTACGACAAAATTTGGGACGAACATGTCGTCCACACGGAAGAAGATGGCACGTCTATCCTTTACATCGACAGGCACCTTGTCCATGAAGTGACCAGTCCTCAAGCCTATGAAGGTTTAAGGCAAGCCCAGCGCAAAGTGTGGCGCGTCAGCTCAGTGGTCTCCACGGCAGACCACAACACCCCCACAACGGGATGGGATCGTGGCTACGATGGCATCACAGACCCGATATCCAAAGAGCAAGTAATGACGCTGGATTCCAACATCAAGGAATTCGGGGCTGCGGCATATTTTCCGTTTCTCTCCAAGCGCCAAGGCATCGTTCACGTGATTGGCCCTGAAAACGGTGCAACGTTGCCAGGGATGACCGTGGTTTGCGGAGACTCTCACACGTCCACCCACGGTGCATTTGGTGCATTGGCCCAAGGCATCGGCACAAGCGAAGTCGAACATGTGTTGGCCACGCAAACGTTGCTTGCCAAAAAAGCCAAAAACATGCTCATCAAGGTGGAAGGTCGGACGGCAAAAGGCGTCACGGCCAAAGACATCGTTTTGGCCATCATTGGCAAAATTGGCACGGCCGGTGGTACGGGTTACACGATTGAATTTGCGGGCTCTGCCATTCGCAACCTCAGCATGGAAGGTCGAATGACCTTGTGCAACATGGCGATTGAGGCTGGTGCGCGTACGGGCTTGGTCGGGGTTGATGAGAAAACCATTGACTACGTCAAAGGCAGACCGCTCGCCCCAAGTGGAATTGAGTGGGACCATGCTGTCACTTACTGGAAAACGCTCCATTCAGACAGCGATGCCCAATTTGACGCCTTGGTGGAATTGGACGCTTCAGCGATCACACCTCAAGTGACGTGGGGCACATCCCCGGAAATGGTGCTGGGCATCGACCAACGCATCCCTGACCCTGACCAAGAAAAAGATGCCAACAAGCGCGGAGCGATCGAGCGTGCGTTGACTTACATGGGTCTGCAACCCGGCAAAGCCATCAATGACATTGCCATCGACAAGGTGTTCATCGGCTCTTGTACCAACTCACGCATTGAAGACATGCGTGAAGCAGCGGCAGTGATCAAACAATTGGGCCAAAAGGTGGCCAAGAATGTCAAAGTGGCCATGGTTGTGCCAGGGTCAGGCTTGGTCAAAGAACAAGCTGAAAAAGAAGGTCTCCATGAGATTTTCAAGGCTGCTGGGTTCGAGTGGAGAGAGCCTGGTTGCTCCATGTGTTTGGCGATGAATGCCGACCGTTTGGAGCCAGGTGAGCGTTGTGCATCCACCAGCAACCGCAATTTTGAAGGGCGCCAAGGTGCCGGAGGCCGTACGCATTTGGTCAGTCCAGCCATGGCTGCTGCTGCAGCGGTTCATGGTCATTTTGTTGACATTCGCAAGTTCGCTTGACGCCTGGAGGTTTTCCATGAAACTGCTCACCACGATGACCGCTTTCTGCCTGCTGATGCTGGTTTCAGGATGCAACACTGTCAAAGGTGTGGGTCAGGACTTGCAAAAGGCGGGTGAAAAAATCGAAGACGCCGCCAAAAAGAAATGAGAAACACACGGTGAACCAGTTCATCTGGTTCACCGTGCTCTACAGGACATAGCATGCAGAAATTCAATGTGCACCAAGGCCTTGTTGCGCCGATGGACCGCGAGAACGTCGATACCGATGCGATCATTCCCAAACAATTCCTCAAATCGATCCGCAAAACGGGATTTGGACAAAATTTGTTTGACGAGTGGCGTTACAAAGATGCGGGCTATCCTGGACAAGATCCCAACAGCCGTCAGCCCAACCCTGATTTTGTGTTGAATCAGGCCAGGTATGCAGGAGCCTCCGTGTTGTTGGCGCGCAAGAATTTTGGTTGTGGTTCATCCCGTGAACATGCACCATGGGCCTTAGATCAATACGGGTTCAGAGCCATCATTGCGCCCAGCTTTGCTGACATCTTTTTCAACAACAGCTTTAAAAATGGCCTTTTGCCCATCGTTCTCAACGAGACGGTGGTCGGTCAGCTGTTTGACGAAGTGTTGGCGTTTCCTGGCTACACCTTGACGATTGACCTGGAAAGACAAGTCATCGTCAAGCCCCAAGGTGGAGAAATTCCATTTGATGTCCAACCGTTTCGCAAGTACTGCCTGTTGAACGGCTTTGATGACATTGGGTTGACACTGCGTCAATCTGACAAGATCAAGGCATTTGAAGCTGAACGCTTGGCCACCAAACCCTGGTTGGCCAAAACCATGCTGCCTGGCGCATAAGTCACCACAAGCGGCCGCAATCTCCCTCGTACACAGACCAAAGAATCCCCATGAAAATTGCAGTTTTGCCAGGTGATGGCATTGGCACAGAAATCGTCGCTGAAGCGGTCAAGGTATTGAATGTTCTTGGCCTTGATCTGGAGATGGAGACGGCCTTGGTTGGTGGTGCCGCCTATGAGGCGTTCGGGCATCCCCTGCCAGAGGCCACACTCAAGCTCGCCAAAGAAGCCGACGCGATTCTGTTTGGTGCCGTGGGCGACTGGAAATACGACAAATTAGACCGCCCACTTCGACCAGAACAAGCCATCCTGGGTCTTCGGAAAAATCTGGGCCTCTTCGCCAACTTCCGTCCCGCCATTTGCTACGAACAGTTGGTCAGCGCTTCCAGCTTGAAGCCCGAGCTGATCGCGGGATTGGACATCCTCATCATTCGAGAACTGACCGGTGACATTTATTTCGGCCAACCTCGCGGTCGTCGCACTGCGGTGGATGGGCACTTTCCTGGTGCTGAAGAGGCCTTCGACACCATGCGCTACTCTCGCCCTGAAGTGGAACGCATCGCTCACGTTGCGTTCCAGGCCGCGCGTAAACGCGGCAAGCGAGTCACCAGTGTCGACAAAGCCAATGTCTTGGAGACCTTCCAATTCTGGAAAGACATCGTGACCGAGGTTGGGAAAGAATTTCCCGATGTGGCACTTGACCACATGTATGTCGATAACGCAGCCATGC
>CAZHDP010000087.1:0-1837 GCA_964531605.1 uncultured Burkholderiaceae bacterium
GTCCTCGGTGCCATTGCCATGGTGCACATCGAAATCGGCAATCGCCACCCGCTGCAAGCCATGGCGTTCCAGGGCATATTTGGCGGCGATGGCCACATTGTTGAAAAAGCAAAAACCCATCGCCTTGTCCTTGCAGGCGTGGTGACCTGGCGGACGCACAGCGCAAAAGGCATTGTCGAGCTCACCCGCCATCACAGCGTCAACGGCAGCCAGTGCCGCACCCGCCGCACGCAGCGAAGCCTGCCAAGTGTGTTCGTTGACGGCCGTGTCAGCGTCCAGATAGAGGTGTGCCGGGCCACCTGCGGCCACGGTGTCACGCAGCTGCTCATGCAGACCACGCATGGCGGCGACATGCAAGCGCCCGTGGGCCAACTCGATGTCGTCCAATGAGGCCAATGGCACCTCGCATTGCAACAGTGCGTCGCCCAGTCCACAGGCGTTCAGGCGTTCCTCAATGGCAGCCAAGCGTTCGGGGCACTCTGGATGGCCTGCACCCATCTCATGCTTCATGCAATCGGGATGCGCAAAAAATCCGGTTCTGTTCACGTTGGTGGGCCATGGGCACGTTGAGGGATTTCGCGTTTAGGGTATCGTTGGAAACATGGACGTACAACACACACTTAAAGCGATTTTGGCCCAGCTTAACACGGTGATCGTGGGCAAAAGCACACAGGTTCAAGACTGCGTCGCCTGTCTGCTGTCAGGCGGGCATTTGCTGATTGAAGACGTGCCTGGGGTCGGCAAAACCACGCTGGCCCATGCCTTGGCGGCCACCTTCGGCTTGCAATTTTCACGGGTGCAATTCACAGCTGATTTGATGCCCGGTGACCTGAGCGGGGTGTCGGTCTATGACCGTGGCAGTGAAAGCTTTGTGTTTCACCCCGGACCGGTGTTTGCGCAAATTTTGTTGGCCGACGAAATCAACCGTGCCAGCCCCAAAACCCAAAGTGCCTTGCTCGAAGCCATGGAAGAAAAACAGGTCACGGTTGAGGGGGCGACTCGCCCGCTGCCTCATCCGTTTTTTGTGATCGCCACGCAAAACCCCAATGACCAGTTGGGCACCTATGCTTTGCCTGAATCTCAACTAGACAGATTTTTGATGCGGATTTCGCTGGGATACCCTGACCGTCAGGCCGAACGGGCGTTGTTGGCGGGCAATGATCGACGAGAGTTGGTGGATGCACTGCAGCCGATCATCACCGCAGACGAATTGCAATCCCTGCAACGCCAGGTGTTGGCGGTACACGCAGCCGAGCCACTGCTTGACTACGTGCAAGACCTCTTGACCGCGACACGGTCTGGCCGATGGTTTTTGCAAGGACTCAGCCCACGCGCGGGCATTGCACTGGTCAAAGCGGCCAAGGCGCAGGCACTGCTCAATGGGCGTGACTACGTGGCCCCCGATGACGTGCAAAATATCTTGCCACAGACCATTGCGCACAGGCTCGTCCCTGTGGGCAATGCGGCACGGGGGGCGGTGGCACAAGTGCAAGCCATGGTTGAAGCGGTCCCCTTGCCGTGACAGTGCAGCCGCTTTCATGGAACCCAGCAGCGCGTGTACGCGCACGGTTCCAACGGTGGTGGCAAGCCCGACTGCGCCCCACCGACAGCCACACGCTGACGCAACGCAATGTGTACATTCTGCCCACGCGACCAGGCTTCATGCTGGGTGCCACCTTGTTGCTGTTGTTGGTGGCGTCGATCAATTACCAACTCAACTTGGGTTACGTGCTCACGTTCATGCTGGCTGGCAGCGCGGTGGTCGGCATGCACCTGTGCCATGGCACCCTGAAAGGGCTGACACTCAGCCTCACGGCGCCCGCACCTCAGTTTGCGG
>CAZHDP010000087.1:1847-10308 GCA_964531605.1 uncultured Burkholderiaceae bacterium
ACTCATCGACATCACGCTCCGCAGCGACCGCAAGGGTACGCGCCACGGCATCGGCTTGTGTGTCCTGGGCTCTGGGCAATGGGCCTGGACAGACGTTCCCAGCCAAGGCAGCAGTGCCCTTCAAATTGCGTGGCAAGCACCTGCAAGAGGTCTGCACACCTTGCCAACACTCACGGCAGAAACACGCTTTCCGATGGGCACCTTCAGGGTCTGGACCCTCTGGCGCCCCGCGGCGCGCTTGTTGGTTTACCCGTCCCCTGAAGCGTTTTCACCGCCCTTGCCCGCAGGTGCAGCACGCACCGGAGGCACGGCGGCCACCCTGCGAGGAGGCTCAGGAGAGTTTGACGGTGTGCGAGCCTACCAGCGAGGCGATGCCCTGAAAAGCGTGGTTTGGAAAAAGGCGGCTCGCGTGATGGCAGCCGGCACAGGTGAATTGGTCAGCAGAGACGATCGGCACCAACATGGGCATGAACTGTGGCTGGACTACGCCGAAGCAGGCAGCGGCGGCAAAGAAGGCCGCCTCTCCCGCCTGTGCGCCTGGCTGCTGCAAGCTGACCGGTTGAATATGGTGTACGGCGTACGCCTGCCCAACCACGTGATCGCGCCCGGCGCGGGCGAGGCCCACAAACGCCAATGCTTGGAGGCGCTTGCACTGTGCTGAACACCCTGGTCCACCGGCTCACCACCCTGCCCCGAGAAGCACGCGACACGCTCTTTTTGTTGCTGGTGATCGGCTGGGTGCTGCTGCCTCAAACCCCCAACCTGCCCCTGTGGTGCAGCCTGTTAACGGCAGTCGTGCTGGCGTGGCGTGGCCGCTTGGCATGGCAGGGCAAACCCCTGCCGGGCAGATGGTGGCTCATTGGCATGCTGGCCCTCACCATCGGTGCCACCCTGTTCACACACCGCACCCTTGTGGGGCGTGATGCCGGCATCACGCTCATTGTGGTGCTATTGGCCTTGAAAACACTGGAGCTTCGGGCCAAACGCGACGCCTTTGTGGTGTTCTTTTTGGGGTTTTTCACCATGCTGACGAACTTCTTGTCGTCGCAATCGCTGCCAACGGCGGTCGCCATGTTGGTCGGACTCATGGGCCTGCTGACGGCGCTGGTCAACGCCCACATGCCGGTGGGCAAACCCCCACTGCGTCAAGCCGCCGCCGTGGCGGGCCGCATGGTCTTGCTCGGGGCACCCATCATGGCGGTGCTGTTTGCCCTCTTCCCCCGAATTGCACCGCTTTGGGGCATGCCTGGCGACAACCTGGTGGGGCGCACCGGCCTGTCGGCAACGATGCGGGTCGGCGCCATGGCCAGCCTGGCCGTCGACGATGGCATTGCCTTGCGGGTGCGGTTTGAAGGCAACCGACCACCAGCCCACCAGTTGTACTTTCGCGGTCCCGTGTTGACCTACTTTGACGGCACCGAATGGCGCCCCTCATCGGCTTACCCATCCCGCGTGGGTGCAACACAGGCGAGATTGGTCACACAGGGTGACGCTTACCGCTACGAAGTCACGTTAGAAGCCCACCAGCGCCCCTGGATCATGGTGCTGGACGCCACCAGCACGGCACCCGAAGTCCCGGGCCATGACGTCGCGATGACCTCAGAACTGCAGTGGCTGAGCACCCAGCCGGTGATGGGCCTGTTGCGATACACCGCCCAAAGCCACCCTGAATTCCGCTACGGGCCCACACAGGCCTCGGCCCAACCCAGGTATGCCGTAGAGCTGCCCCCAAGCTTTAACCCTCGCACACTCCAGTTGGGTGCCCAGTTGCGAGCGACCCCAGCGCTGGCCAATGCAGATGCGACCACGGTCAGCGACGCTATCTTGTCGCGTCTGAGCACGGGGCAATACAGCTATACCCTGGACCCCGGGGTGTACGGTACCCACAGCGCAGACGAGTTCTGGTTCGACCGCAAAGAAGGCTTTTGCGAGCACATCGCGGCCGCGTATGTGGTGCTGATGCGGGCCATGGACGTGCCTGCACGCATCGTCACGGGCTATCAGGGGGGTGAACTCAATGGGGTGGACGGCTATTGGGTGGTGCGCCAATCTGATGCCCACGCGTGGGCCGAATACTGGCAAGAAGGCCTGGGCTGGGTGCGCGTAGACCCCACCGGGGCCATCGCGCCCAGCCGGGTCGGCAGCCTCACCCGCCTGGCCCCGCAAAGGAGCGCTGTTGCGGCTGCCCTGGGCAACATGAGCCCAACACTGGCCGCCAATTTGCGCGCTGCCTGGGACGCCATGAACAACAGCTGGAACCAGTGGGTGCTGAACTACAGCAAAAGCAGCCAGCTCAACCTGCTCAAAAACCTGGGCTTCGAGGCCCCCAGCTGGACCGAGCTGGGTTACGTGCTCAGCGGTGTGTTGGCGTGTGTCAGCGCCGTGGCCGGCGTCTGGGCACTGTGGGAGCGACGCCAGCATGATCCTTGGCTCAAACTGTTAGAGCGGGCACGCCAACGGGCTCGTCGGCTTGGACTGGACGTGGCGGACCAAACGCCCCCACGCGAGTTGGCCCACGCGCTGTTGGCTCGCCACGGTCAAGACGCACAGCCGATTGCGCACTGGTTGCTGCGACTCGAGCGGCTGCGCTACGCGCCCGCTGACCATCGCAACGCGTCCCAAACAGTGGCAACGCTGCGTCGCGAATGGCGCACCCTGCCCTGGCCTGAACGATTGGCCTGAACGATGGACCCTGACCATGAAAAATGTGATCCTATTTGCTTCAATTTTGATAGCAATGAATGCCGTCAATGCTGCCGAAACCACCAAAAAGCGTGGCAAACATTCAAAGCCAACGGCGGCAAGCTCAAGCCACCACAAGCGCAGCATGCCCGCGCCGCCTGCCACGGCCCCTCAAGGGCGAGCCTACGGGCCAACCGCAGAGACGATGGCCAGGGCCGATGACATTGCCCAGCGCCGCGACCTTGACCCCCAGTGGGTGCGCCAAGCCTTGGCCCAAGCACGCTACTTGCCATCGGTGGCCAAGCTCGTTTTGCCGCCCGCCAAAGGCACAGCCAAAAACTGGCAGGCCTACCGCAGTCGGTTCATTGAACCCATCCGCATCGCCGCTGGTGTGAAATTTTGGCAAGCCCATGCCACATGGCTCCAACGCGCTGAAGCCACCTATGGGGTACCCATGGACATCATCGTGGGCATCATCGGCGTTGAGACCATTTACGGTCGCCACATGGGCAACTTTCGCGTGATCGACACACTGGCCACCTTGGCGTTTGATTTTCCTCAGGCCCACCCCAGGGCACAAGCCAGACAAGCGTTTTTCATGTCGGAACTGGAGCAGTTTCTGAGCCTGACCAGCAGAACTGGCGCTGAACCTGGCGCAGCGTTGGGCAGCTACGCAGGGGCCATGGGCATGCCGCAGTTCATGCCCTCCAGCTGGGTGAAGTACGCCGTTGATTTCGATGGCGATGGCAAAGTTGACCTCGTCAACAGCGTGCCCGATGTGATTGGATCGGTGGCCAACTACTTCAAAGTGTTCAACTGGCAACCCGGCATGCCCACCCACTACCCGGTGCAATTCGACACCACCAAACTCAACCTTGATGCCCTGCTGGCCCCAGATATTTTGCCCAGCTTCAGCGTGGCCAGCTTCACGGAAAAGGGCGCCGTACTCGACGATCAAGCCCGTCAACACAGCGGCCCCTTGGCCTTGATTGAATTGCAAAATGGCGATGCCCCACCGCAGTATGTGGCGGGCACTGACAACTTTTACGCCATCACCCGCTACAACTGGAGCAGCTACTACGCCATGGCGGTGATTGAGCTGGGCGCCGCCGTGGCGCGTGAGGTCAACAAAGCGCCTTGACGCCGACCCCATGTGGGTATCATCGATGTTGGGCCGGGGCGCTGTCCTCGCCAGCGGGACGACCGCCCTGCCATTTACCCTTCACCAGTCCCGGTACACACGTAGACATGACCCCTTTTCCTGACCTGGCCACACTGTTCCCCGCAATGGGAGGTTGGGCACGCTGGTTTCAACACGTGCCCCCTGGCGACGCACAGCGCAGTTTCCCTGAATGGTTGGCGATGGCCCAACACATGCCGGCTCAAATGATGTTTTGCGGACCGGACCAAACCACCGTGTGGGTCAACACGGCGTTTGAAGTCATGACGGGGTTCACTTTGGCGGACATCAAGGGCAAAAAACCAGGGGCGGTTTTGCAGTGTGGTCAAACCGACGCACAGGCCCGTCACCGGGTGAGAGAGGCGCTGACGGCCCACCAAAGTTCCAGCGAAGAAATCCTCAATCGCGCCAAAGATGGCCGCCTGTTTTGGATACACATGGACATAGAACCCGTCCATGACACCCACGGCCAGCTGCTGGGTTATCTGAGCCTGCAAACAGACATCACGGTGCAGGTAGAACAACGCAAACGGCTCACGGCAACTTTCAACAACCAGTCTATCGGCTTCGTGGTGTTCAACGTGGAAGGCCGTGTAATCGACTGCAATGACTACGTCGCTCGGCTGCTGGAACTGCCTTTGGAGCAGGTGACAGGTCTGTGCCTGAATGCCCTCAAAGGTCGGTTCAAGCGGTCGGCAGGCCAATGGCTGTCTGACCATGACAACCCCCTGTCAAACGTTTTTCGCACGGGGCAGCACCTTGCCAATGTCGTGCTTGGATACCAGCAGCCCAGTGGCCATGAAGTCTGGATGACCGTCACCACCGAGTGGATAGACCCGTCATTGGGCGCGGCAGGCGGCTGCCTTGCCAGCTTGATCGACATCACCGAGCGCCGTGAGCAAAACCTCAAACTGAGGGCGGCGCACACCACTGCTCAAAAAAACCTGGCCGAATTGCAGGCCTACCAGAGCGCGTTAGACCACCACACCATCGTGTCGATGACCGATGCCAAAGGCAACATCGTGTTCGTCAATGAACGGTTTTGTGACATCAGCGGCTACAGCCAGGACGAGCTGCTCGGCCAGGACCACCGTATCTTGAACGCCGGGAAAAACCCAACCGGCTATTTCGCAGACCTGTGGAACACGATCTCTTCGGGTCAAACCTGGCGCGGAGAAATTTGCAACCAGACCAAAGACGGCAGTTTGTTCTGGGTAGATGGCACCGTGGCACCCATGCTTGATGGCGAAGGACACATCAACCAATATGTGGCCATCTTTTATGACATCACCCAACGCCGCTTGGGCGAGCGCCATTTGAGGGAAAGCCGCGAACGCTTCAAAAGCCTGCTGGCCATGTCCTCAGACTGGTACTGGGAATCTGATGTGACCCACCGCTTCACCCTCATGTCCGAGGGCATCGACGACACCGGCATCAACCGACTGTCCATCATCGGCAAATGCCTGTGGGAACTGGACGTTGACCACAGTGACAAAAACTGGGCGCTCCATCAAAAAACGGTCAATGACAAGCGCTCCTTCAGCAATTTTGAGTTCCGCATCCGCAACCCCAAAGAACCCGATGCCTGGCTGTGGCTGAGCATCTCAGGGCGCCCCACCAGAGACGCCGCTGGCGGGTTTGCGGGCTACCGTGGCGTGGGCCGCGACGTGACCGCGCGGCGGCAGTCCCAAGACAAATTGTGGGAACTGGCCAACCTCGACCCCCTCACAGGGCTGCCCAACCGCATGCGTTTCAACGAAGCCTTGACCCACGCGGTGACGCAGGCCCAACAAATGCAACACCCGTTTGCATTGGCCATCATCGACCTGGACAACTTCAAAGAAGTCAACGACGCTCAGGGCCATGATGTGGGCGATGAATTGCTCACCGCCGTGGCCAAACGCCTCAGCTCTGTGCTGCGCGGCAATGACCTGATCGCACGCATTGGCGGTGACGAGTTTGGTGTGTTGATCCATGGTTTGGGGTCAGGCAACAACCTGACACGTCCCTTGGACGCCATGATGAACGCGATGACCGAGCCCGTATTTGCAGGCGCTCAAATGCAGCGCTGCAGCTTGAGCATGGGCGTCACGCTGTACCCCGCCGATTCCACTGAAAGCGCCAACCTGATCAAAAACGCGGACATCGCGCTCTACCGGGCAAAATCGTCTGGCCGAGGCCGTTATGTGATGTTTCACCCCCGGCTCAAACACGACGTGGACAGCCAAGCCACGCTGATGCGTGAGATCGAGGTGGCCATCGTGAACGGCACCTTGTCGCTGCGCTACCAACCCGTGGTGGATTGGGCCAAAGGCGAAGTCGTGTCACTGGAAGCGCTGCTGCGATGGCAACACCCCATGCGGGGCATGGTGTCAGCCGGCCTGTTTCCGCAAGTGTTCGAGAACCTGGGCGTTGCTGCTCAAATCGGCCGACTGGTGACGCAAATGACGGTGCGCCAGGCCAGCGAATGGCTACAGCAAGGGGTTCCATTTCACAAGGTTGCGATCAACGTCACTGCGGGCGACTTCTTGCTTGGCGCCTTTCCCGCCACGCTGGCAGAGCAGTTGAGCCTCAACCACGTGCCCTCAGCCCACATTGGTGTCGAGGTCACCGAGGGCATGTTCTTGGGGCGCACGGCGGTGACGGTGATGAACGGGCTTGACGTGCTGCACCGCATGGGCATCGAAATTTCGTTTGACGATTTCGGTACGGGTTACGCGTCGCTGATGCACCTCAAGCTGCCCATTGACCGCTTGAAGATCGACCGCTCGTTCGTGCACGACATCACCGCAGACACGGCAGATGCCCGTACCAATGCGGCCATCGTCCACGCTGTGACCGATCTGGGCCGCAGGCTGGGCAAAAGCATCACGGTGGAAGGTGTCGAAACAGAGGCTCAGCTGCAGATGTTGACAGAGATCGGTTGCAGCCAATTCCAAGGCAACCACTTCAGCGAGCCCTTGTTGGCCCAAGAGGTACCAGCCTTCATCGCCGACTTCAACGCCCGCCACGCCACCCGGGTCGGTCAACACCTCGCGACCCAGGCAGATTGAGCCCTCAGGCGTGGTTGGGCACCAAAAAGTCGCGGCTGATGCAGGCGCCCAATTCGTTCACACGGTCCAAGAACTGCGTCAAGAACGCGTGCAAACCCGTCGCCAGGATCTCATCGATGCGCCCGTATTCCAGGTCAGCTTTGAGCTTGCCTGCGCGGCGTTGTGTCTCTTTGGATTGGTCGTTGGCCACCATGCCCAGGTTGTTGACCACCTCAGTCAAACTCGCGTGCAGTGAGCGAGGCATGTCGGCGCGCAAAATCAGCAGCTCGGCCACACGCTCGGGTTTGATCACATCGCGGTACACCTTGCGGTAAATCTCAAAGCCGCTGACGCTGCGCAAAATCGCGCTCCAGTGGTAGAAGTCGTACTCTTGGTCTTTCTCGCTGGCGGCACCAAAGAAGTCACTTTGCACCGCATGGAATTTGACATCGACCAGCCGCGCGGTGTTGTCAGCGCGCTCCAAAAATGTACCCAAGCGCATGAAGAACAAAGCTTCGTCCATCAGCATGGTGCCCACCGTCACACCGCGTGACAGGTGCGAGCGGAATTTGACCCATTCAAAAAAGCGACCTGGGTCACGCTCGAACTCGCCGGTTTTGAGCATGCGGTTGACTTCAAGCCAGGTCTGGTTTTGCGTCTCCCAGACCTCTGTGGTCAAGGTTCCTCGCACGGCACGGGCGTTTTCGCGCGCCGCTTTAAGGCAGGAGATGATGGACGAGGGGTTGTTCTCGTCTCGCACCATGAACTCCATCACGTCTTTGGCATTCACGTCCCCATACAAAGCCTCGTAGGACGGCAGCAACTCGCTGATGGACAAAATACCTTGCCAGCCCAGTTGGGCCACAGCGGTGGACTGCGGCAGCAACGAGGTTTGGTAATTCACATCGAGCATGCGGGCAGTGTTTTCGGCACGCTCGGTGTAGCGTGACATCCAAAACAAATGGTCAGCAGTTCTTGAAAGCATGTGTGTTCTCCCTTATTCGAGGATCCAGGTGTCTTTGGTGCCGCCGCCTTGGGACGAGTTGACCACCAAAGAGCCTTCTTTCAGTGCCACACGGGTCAGGCCACCGGGCACCATTTGCACGGTTTTGCCGCTGAGCACAAAGGGGCGTAAATCGATGTGGCGAGGTGCAATCCCGCTCTCCACGAACGTTGGGCAGCTCGACAGGCTGAGCGTGGGTTGGGCAATGTAGCCATCGGGCTTGGCAATCACCGCTTTGCGGAAATCTTCAATCTCGGCCTTGGTTGATGCGGGGCCCACCAGCATGCCGTAACCACCCGCACCATGCACCTCTTTCACAACCAAGTCTTTCAGGTTGGCCAGCGTGTAGGCCAAGTCGTCCTTGTTGCGGCACATGTAAGTGGGCACGTTGTTCAGGATGGGTTTTTCGCCCAGGTAGAACTCGATCATCTTGGGCACATAGGGGTAGATGGACTTGTCGTCCGCAATGCCGGTACCCACCGCATTGCAGATGGTCACATTGCCCGCCTTGTAGGCGCCCAGCAGGCCTGCGCAACCCAGCGTGGAATTGGGGCGGAACACCAG
>CAZHDP010000088.1:0-10287 GCA_964531605.1 uncultured Burkholderiaceae bacterium
CGGGCGATGTTGCCGCCATGGCGGGGAATCACATCACGTGCAAAGCGTCGGAATTTTTCGAGCACCAGCGCGTAGTCTTCTGCTTCAAGGCGCTCCGCGTGTTCGGACGATCCGGAGATGTCTGAAAACATGACCGTGACATACCGCCGTTGTCCACTGCTTGATCGAGAAGTTTCGTCGGTCGATGGTGAAAGGTCCATCCTGTGATTTTGCACCACAGGCGCGGGCGAAACGGCTGTTTCACCCGCTAAAACATTCACTTCAGTTGGTCTTTGACTTTGTCCAATGCGGCCATCGCGCACTTCTCGTCCAGGTGGCCACCAGGCGCACCGCCCACACCAACGGCACCAATGGTCTCGGTACCGACTTTGACGGGCACACCACCACCCAGCAACAAGAAGCCAGGGATGTTCACCAAGTTGGCGGCTGCGGGATTTTTCTGTGCGCCTTCCATCATGGCCAAGGTCGTGTTTTTGGCAGACGCCGAGGTCCAGGCTTTTTGCTGACTGGCTGCCAGGGTGTGGCTGCCTGCGTTGTCTGCGCGTTGAACGGCACGTACGGTGCCCGCACGGTCCACCACGGTGGCCGCCACGGCGTAACCGTCTGCGGCGCAAGCGGCCACGGTGGCGCTGGCGATTTGGTTGGCCAAGTCCAACGACATGTTGCGTTCGGTGCGCACAGCCTGGGCATGGGCACTCACACCGGTCACGCCCACGACAGCAGCAAGCACAGCGGGGATCAGGGTCGAGGGGAACAGCACGTTTTTCATCAGAGACTCCAGTCAATTCAGCAGTTTCAGGAAGGGGTTTTCTGCCGTGGGTCATGGACCCGACGGCATGCCCAAACTGTAAAAATTCGCTGATGAAAGGGCTATTCGTGCGCTTACGCTGAACCCTGCGTAGAACTACGGAGCGCTCAGGCTTCTGATGCCTCCACCAAGCCGGCATATTGGCGGATCAGTTGTGCCAGCGAGTCAGAGCCCAGCTTGGCAAAGAGGTTGGCCCGGTGGGTCTCTACGGTGCGCGGCGACAAGGTCAAGGCGCGGCCAATTTCCTTGTTGGTCAAGCCTGACACGATCAAGCCCAAAACCTCTCGCTCTCGGTCACTCAGTTGGGCAAACCGGGTTCGGGCGTGCTGGTCGGCTTGCAGGCGTTGCCGGGATTTGACATGCAGGCGGACGGCGTTTTGCAGCGTCTCCAACAGCAACTCGTCGTCCACCGGTTTTTCCAGAAACTCCATGGCGCCAGACTTGAACGCACGGCGACACATGTCCACCGTGCCGTGTCCCGTCAACAGGATGATGGGTTGGTCTACCCCCTGCGCCAACAACTGCTCCAACACCGTCAAACCGCTGATACCTGGCATGCGCACGTCCAGGATGATGGCGCCGATGCTGTGACGGTCAAACGTGGCCATGAACTGCTCGGCATCGGACCACACCTGCGTGCGCAAACCCACTGTGCTGATCAGCAGCGCCAAGCTGCTGCGCACGGCTTCATCGTCGTCTATCAAATGCACCAAGGGCGAAAGGGGCGCGGCAGTTGTCATGCAGAGGTCGGGGTGAGGTTTGCCCTTGGCATGGGCAAGGTCAATTGAAATTCGGCGCCACGTGACGCGGCATTGCGGGCGACCAGCGTGGCGTCCAGGCCCCTGGCCAAGGTTTCGCACAGGCTCAAGCCCAGGCCCAGGCCACCCTCGCGGGTCGTGAAAAAAGGTTCAAACAGGCGGGGCAGTGACTCAGGAGGGATGCCTGGGCCCGTGTCCCTGATCACCACGTGGGCTTGTCGCGCAGAGGCCTCGACACCTGCATCGGCGGACAAGGTCACGGTCAGTTGACGTTGTTCAGCGGGCACATTTTCCATGGCCTGCAAGGCGTTCATCAGCAGGTTGTGGATGATCTGCTCCAAGGCCACCGGGTCGGTCCGCACGGGCAACGTCCCGGCAGACGGCGCTTGGCCCTGAAGCACCAGGTGCGTTTTCACCTGACAACGCAGCAATTCGGGTTCCAACAAATCCAGCGTGTGTCGAACGACGTTGACCAGGTCCAGGTCCTGCTGGGGTGCAGCCATGTCGGGGCGCTCTACCGTGCGGCGCAAGCGGCTCACCACTTCGGAAGCCCGGCGTGCTTGTTGCACCGCTTGGTCCATGGCCGCATGGATGACTGGCAGGTCCACCGGTTCATCGTGCAGCAAGCGCGCCACGGCCTGCGTGTTGGCCAACACGGCTGTCAACGGTTGGTTCAGCTCATGGGCCATGCCAGCGGCCAATTCACCCAAGGTGTTGAGCCGGGCCACTTGCCCCAGGCGCAGCAGGTGTTCGGCACGGCGCTTTTCACTCTGTTGTCGCAACAACACGGCCAAGCCCCACAAGCCCAAGGCGATGGCCAAGGTCGCCAAGAGTGAGGCAATCCACGGCAATTCAGACCACGCCACGTAGCGGTCTAACACCACGTCCAGTGGCTGGCTGGGTGCCGCCAGTCTTTTTTTGGCTAAAAAATGCCACGGGCTGGTGACGGCATGGCCGGGGTGCAGCACGAGACGTTGACCGTCCATGTCGAGTACCACGCGAACCGGGCTGTCCGACGGCAAAGGCCAGTCCACTTGCGGCACCATGGCATGGGCGTTGATGTGCAGGGCATAGCTGTACGGCACGGCAGCGTGGACCAACCAATAGTCGCCCGTTTGCACATTCAAGGCGGCCAACACAGGTCGGCCAAGCTGCTGCGACACGGTTTCTGCCTGCTCAAACGCAGGACCGCCATGTTCCCACGGGGCAGTACCCGCGCGACGCTCTACCGCCAGGATTTGGGGGTACACCGCATTGAGTTTGCCGCCCAGTGCCCGCATGTCTGCGGGGTCCAGCGCGGTGGGCGCGGTTGCTGAGTGGCCGGGTTGGGACAATGCCAAGGTGGCCAGCACGGCATCATGCTGGGCCGCTCGCTGGCTCAGCAGGCGATGCGCGATGCGGGCGTCCACATCGAAGGCGTCCTGCCGCTCTGCCAAAGTACTTTGGGTCAGCGCGAACACCGCCACAGCAGACAGCAGCGCCCAGGCAACGACCCCGCCAAACCGCTGAATTCGCCAAGCGTTCATCGACCGTTGAACGGATTGTCTGCAAACACGTCAGGCGTGCATGGCTGCCCACAGCTTGGGCGCGGTGAGGGGCATTTGCAACTGGGAGGTCTGTGCCGTAAAGCGCCCCCTGGCCAAGGCATCTGCAACGGCATTGACAATGCTGGGTGTGGCGCCGATGGTGCCCAACTCGCCCACCCCTTTCACGCCCAACGGGTTGTTCTTGCAAGGGGTGGATGGGTCCATGTCCGTCTTGAAATCCAGGGTCATGATGTCGGCCCTGGGCAAACAGTAATCCATCAGACTGCCCGTCACGGGTTGACCCGTTTCGCGGTCGTACACGATGTGTTCGCACAAGGCTTGGCCTATGCCTTGCACCGCACCGCCATCGAGTTGCCCCCGTACGATCATCGGGTTGATGACCCGACCCACGTCATTCATGGAGGCATAAGACACGATCTGCACCTCACCGGTTTGGGGATCGACCTCTACCTCGCTGATGTGGCACCCATTGGGCCAGGTCGGGCCGGCCACGGTGTTGGTGGAGTCCATGTGGATGCGTTGATCGGCTTGCTTTTGGGCCAACGCAAAAAGGCCGATGGTGAGGTCAGTGCCCTTGACCGTGAACTCGCCTGCGGCGTAGTCCACATCTTCCGGCGCCACCTCAAGCTCTGCCGCTGCCAGCTGCTTGGCTTTGTCGATGGTTCTTTCGGCACCGACCTTGACCGCCGACCCCCCCGTGAAAATAGAGCGCGACCCCGCACTGCCAAACCCGGTGCCACGGTCAGTGTCCCCCAGCACCACACGGATGCGGTCCATGGGCAAGTCAAACACATCCACCACCAACTGGGCCAGCGTGGTGGCAATGCCTTGCCCCATGGCGTTGACGGCAGAAAACACTTCCACCACGCCATCCGGCAACACGGTGACGGTGACCCGCTCCTCAAACACATTGCCGCCGGTCCACTCCAGGAACGTGGCAATGCCCAGGCCGCGCAACTTGCCCTTTTGCTTGGACGCCTCTGCACGGGCTTCAAAACCCGTCCAATCAGCCAACGCCAGGCCTTGGTCCATCACTTTTTCAAAGCTGCCTGTGTCATACACCTGCCCCATCGGGTTCTTGTAAGGCATCTGCTCGGGCCGGATGAAATTGCGCCGACGCAGCGCAATGCGGTCAATGCCCGTTTGTCGCGCCGCTTCGTCCATCAAGCGTTCCATGATGAAGATGGCTTCTGGACGGCCCGCGCCACGGTAGGCACCCGTGGGTGCCGTGTTGGTCAACACCGCTTTGAAGTGGAAATCAATGGTCTGGATGTCGTACACGCTGGTTTGCACCCAAGGCCCAATCAACAATTGGATGGCTGTGCCCGTGGCCGTGGCATAGGCCCCCACATTGGCCTGCGAATGCACCCGCAGGCCCAGGATTTTGCCGGTGGCATCCAGGGCCAGTTGGGCGTGGCTTTGCAGATCACGGCCATGGAACGTGGACAAAAATTCTTCGCTGCGCTCAGCCGTCCACTTGACAGGCCGCGCCGTGGTCTTGGCGGCATAGGCGACCGCAGCGTCTTCGATGTACATGCCGGTCTTCATGCCAAAGCCGCCGCCCACATCGTCCACCACCACGCGCATGGCTTGTGGTGGCAGGTTCAGCAATTTGGCGACAGAGTCCCTGACTCCCGAGGGCATTTGGGTGCTCATGCGCAGGGTCAATCGACCGTCATTGGCGTCAGGGTAAGCCAACACGGTGCGCGGCTCCAAGGTCACGGCAGCCACGCGCTGGTTGCGGATGTCCAACGACACCACGTGCGCAGCGGCCTCAAAAGCGGCCGCTGTGGCTCGGGCATCACCATGCCGCATCTCTGCGGCAATGTTGTCGGGTGCTGCCTCACACAGGGCGGGTGCACCGGCGCTCAGGGCGTCATTCAAGTCCACCACCATGGGCAGTTCGTCGTAATCCACCACCACGGCTTCAGCGGCATTGCGGGCTTGTTCCAGGGTTTCTGCCACGACCAAGGCCACCGCTTCCCCGACATAGCGAACGCGCTCGTGGGCAAGCACACGGCGCAACGGGGTTGCGCAAGGCGAGCCGTCTGCGCGGGGAAAGCCCACGCCAGAGGGAACTTCCGGCACCCCGGCGGCCACCAGGTCAGCCCCAGTGAACACGGCAACGACGCCCGGCATGGCCTGGGCATCACGGGTGTCCACCTTGACCAGGCGGGCATGCGGGTAGGGCGAACGCACAAAACAGGCGCGTGTCAGCCCGGGAGGTGCAAAGTCATCGGTGTAGCGCCCTTGACCCTGGAGCAAGGCTTCGTCTTCCAATCGGCGCACGGCGTGGCCACTGCCAAAGCGGGTGGGCGGTGATGAGGTCATGTGCAGGTCTCCTGGGTCTGTGATGGCAACAGTATGGACGCCCATTGTCCACAAGTCTGCTGCCTTTTCCAATTTAAAAACTGAATCGCCGACCCAGCTGCACAAAGGCGTTGCTCACCCCTCGGGACCCGCGTGCCACCCCAAAGTAGATGTCTCCGATGCTGCTGTCCACACCAATGAACAGGGTCGCACTGCGTTTCAATGACAGGGTGGCATCCTGGCTCCATGCATCGCCAGCCTCCAGCACTGCGCCCAAATAAGTCTTTTGCCGCAGCAGGCCACCGTCAGACCAGCGGTACATGTAGGTGCCGTGGGCGTGGACCAAGCGGTCGCCAGACAACTGCGCCATGCGGTAAGCCCCCATCATCTGAAAACCACCCAAAAACAGGTTGGTCGGCACGATGCCTGTCGACCCATCGTTGATTTGGATGTAGCCCAAGTTCAGACCCGCGTTGAAGCTGTGCGATTGCACCGACGTGGCCACACGGGTCGACAGGCGGTAGCTGCGAAAGGGGGTGCCCGACAGTGACTGTTCCGCACGGACATTGAACAAATACCCTCGCCGAGGAAAGCTCAACGAGTCCAACTGATCGGTCACGATCTGGGCTCGCAGGCCGGTGTAGGCCACTTTGAAACGCGGCAAGGTGATCAGGAAATTTTCCCCAGAGACGTTCGACACCAACACGCGGCTCGCAGAGTCAGGCGACACGTCCAGGCTGCTGTTCACCAAGCCCAATTTGAAGGTGGCTTGGCGTTCCAACTCGTAACTCACATCGACCCCTGCCTCTCGGGTGGACATGTTCATGTACGCCAGCTTCTGGTTCCTGATCGCGGTGACAGTGCCTTCAGGTGAGTAAGCGGGCAGCACGTTGCGGACGTAAGACAGGTTCCCGCTCAGGCTGAACCCCGCGCCCAGCGGTTGACGCAGCTGACCTGACAGTTCGGAATCGGTCCCCACGCGCGCGTTGACAGCCAGCTCCAGACCCGAAGGCGTGAGCCAAGGCCGGCGGTAACCCACGCCCAGTGAGAACTGATTGACCCCGCCCCATTCGGTCGAAAAACCCAGACTGGTCTTCAAAAAGTGGGGGCCGTAGGGCTTTTCGTTCACATCCACCACCACCGCATAGCGGTCACCCTGGATGTGCTCCAGCGAATAACTGACCCGCTCGAAATGCCCCGTGGTGTAGAGCTGGTCTATCAGTTTGGCAATGCCACTGTCGCTCATCTCCTTGCCGATCAAAGGCGACATGCGTTCTTGGATATAGCTGGCAGGCACATCCTGGTTGCCCGTGACGCGGATTTCCACCAAGCGGCGCTCTCGCTGATCGAAAGCCAAACGGGGGTACTGCACTGGCTCAGCTTGTCCGGCCCGACGGGCCAAGGCCACGAATTGCGCATCGACACGCTGCAGCGCCTGTTCGCCACGTTCAACGATCTCGGCGGCTCTGTTGAAGTCGGTGAACCCAAAGTTTTTGAGCACCGGCTGCACCAAGATGTCTTGCGGACGCAGCAAAGCCAAATTGCGCTGCTCGTTTTGCCGGATCAGGATGTCGAGCATGCGGTTGGCCACCGTGAGGGCATTGCTGGGCGTCACGTCATCCTCGTCAGCGTCCTGCCCAAGAAAAGAGGTCACGATCACGTCGGCACCTTCTTTGAGCGCAATGTCGATGGGCACGTTCGCCACCAGGCCGCCGTCCACATAGGTTTCACCCTCGATTTCAACCGGCGCAAAAACGGCAGGGGCAGCCATGCTGGCGCGGATGGCCAAGTGCAAGGAACCTCGGTCAAAGACCATCGTCGCACCGTCTCGGTAGCGGGTTGCCACCGCCCGGAACGGGATTTTGAGGTCGTCAAAGCGCACGTTTGCGGGGACATTGGCCGTCAAGTCTTGCAACAGACTCAAGAAGCGCTGACCGTCGCTCACACCCCGGGCGAAACTGAGTCCGCCCTGCTTCACGCCAAATTCGAAGTCAATCGGGTACTGCTGTTGGTAGGCCAGTGTGCGCTGGGGTAACTCCAAACGGTCCAACTGGTCCAACGCCACTTTGCCTGGATTGACGTTGCCCATCACGCGTTCAATGTCGGTGGTTGACATGCCGCTGGCGTACAAACCACCGATCACGGCCCCCATGCTGGTGCCCACGATTTTGGCGATGCGGACCTGGTCCTTTTCGAGCCGTCGCAGCACCGCGAGGTGGGCAAAGCCTTTTGCGCCGCCGCCCGCCAACACCACCACGACCGAGGGCTTGTCGGGGACCGATGCGAACCCTGTGCTCACCATCAGCAGGGCCGAGCCCACCACGGCCCACCGGGCCAGTCGTGCCACACGGGCCTTGATTTGGGACAGGTCCATGCCTTGTGCGCCTTGAACAACCATGTTGGGCCTACTTTGCAGGGGTGGACACACGGGGCCAGAGCTTGGCGCTGATCCACCGGTTCAGGTCCAGCCACATTTGCCGGGTCTCGCCATCCAAGGGGGTTCGCATGGCATTCGGCAATTCCACGGTCACCACCGGGATGCCCTTGTGCACGCCGCCATAGTTGCCCAACGAGCCCGGAAAAATCCCCACCTGGTCCAGGTAGAGGCGCCCCAATTTGCTGGGTGGCACGGACGGCCCGTCAAAATCAAGCACCCCGTACGGCGCATGGATGCTGACGATGAGGTGAGGCTTGAAGGTTTGCATCTGGTCAAACACAAAGCGCGACTCGGGTTCGCTCAAGGGCTTGGGCCCTGGCCAGCGACGTGGGTCTTTGCGCGTCTTTTTTTCCCAATACAGCTTGGCGTCACGCTCCCAATGGGGCGTTGGGAAGTTGCGGTTCAAATCCACCCCATTGGCGTTGACGCGCCGTGGTGGTTTGACCAGCAAACCATCGGGGTTCAAGGCAGGGATGAAGCGCCAATGCACGGCATGGGGCGTCTCCAAGGGCGACGATTCTGACAAACGCAACCACTGCAGGGCCACCGATGACGACGACAGCTCGTCACCATGGATGCCCCCGATGATCAACACCCTCAGCTGTGGATCAACCGCTTGCACGTCTCGCATCACGATGGCACGGCCTTTGACTGAGCGTGCGCCGCTGTCCTTGAGTTGAGCGGCCTCGCACGTTTTGGCCGACACATTGGGCAAACGGTGAAAAAACTCCGTGCACGGATTGGCCATCACGGCCGGCGTTGCCCCGCTCGCCGGGAAGGATGACATGCCCAATGCAACCAGGCAGACCACAAAGAAAGGCAAACGCAACGACATCGACATGGTGAAGAAGCACAGAAAGCACAGAAATTCGAGACCGTGCCAATTCTCGGTGATCCCAACACAGGTCCTTGGCTGGCCCTTAAGTGACAGTGGACAACGCCGTACTTGGTACGATGGAGGGGTGCCCACATGGCGCCAATCCTGACAGCCCCCCAACCGAGTTGACGCTTTGAATCCCCCAGCCGCCTCCCGCAAGCCGCTCACCCAGGCCACTGCACCCACGTTCACCTCGCCAGAATTTCGCGCGGCTTTGGGCATGTTCGCCACAGGCGTCACCATCGTGACCGCACGCAGTGCCACAGGCGAGTTGATCGGGTTGACCGCCAACTCGTTCAATTCGGTGTCCATGACCCCCCCTCTGGTGTTGTGGAGCCTGTCTCGCTTGGCGGGCTCAATGCCCACCTTCAGCACAGGGTCGCACTACGCGATCAACATCCTGGCGGCCGATCAAAAAGAACTGGCCGAACGTTTTGCGCTCAAAGGTGCGGACCGCTGGAGCGGCGTGGCCTTTGACGAAGGCGTGGGTGGTACCCCGCTGCTGCAGGGCACTGTTGCCACGTTCGAATGCTTCAACCGCAGCCAATACCAAGAGGGCGACCACGTCATTTTTGTGGGCGAGGTGGAGCGTTGTACCCACCGCCCGGCAGCATCGCCCTTGCTGTTCCACGGCGGTCGCTTTTACACCGAGCATGCCTTGTGAACCGGCAGTTGAGGTGAGACCATGGCGGTAGAGCGCAAACACAGCCTGGACGGCCTGGCCATTGGCATCTTGCTGGTGTGCTGTTTGTTTTGGGGTTTACAGCAAGTGTTGGTCAAAGCCACCATGGCAGAGTTGCCCCCCCTCTTTCAAGCCTCGGTCCGGTTTGCGGGGGCTTCTGTGCTGCTGGCCATGTGGTCCAAATGGCGAGGGGTGCCTTTTTGGGGTGCGCAGCACATGCACCTGCCTGGTCTGGTGTCAGGCCTGTTGTTTGCCGCCGAATTCGCGATGCTGTACATCGGTTTGCAATACTCTTCGGCGTCTCGCCTGACGATTTTTTTGTACACCTCGCCCTTTTGGGTGGCGGTGCTGTTGCCCGTGTTCGTCCGTTCCGAAAAACTCAGACCTGTGCAATGGGTCGGGTTGACGTGTGCATTTGTGGCGGTGGTCTTTGCCATGCGCGAGGGCATGCACAGCAGCAACCCCCAACAATGGCTGGGCGACCTGCTGGCCCTGGGTGCGGGCATGTTTTGGGGCTTGACCACCATCACGATCCGGTCCACCCGTCTGGCGCAAGCCAGCGCGGAACAAATGTTGTTTTACCAAGTGGCCGTCAGCGCCCTTGCGCTGCCGGTGCTGTCTTGGGCCCTGGGTGAGCGATGGGTGTCAGAGTACAGCGGCTTTGCCGTGTTCTCGCTGCTGGTGCAAACCGTGATCGGTGCTTTTGCCAGCTACCTCGCCTGGATGTGGCTGCTCGGCCGCTACCCGGCCACCAAAATCTCTGTGTTTGTGTTTTTGACACCGTTGTTCGCCCTGTTGTTCGGGTCACTTTGGCTGCAAGAAAGCGTCACCCCCAGCTTGCTGGCCGCTCTGGCACTGGTGGCCATCG
>CAZHDP010000089.1:0-10155 GCA_964531605.1 uncultured Burkholderiaceae bacterium
TGGGTGAGTTGAAAGTCAGCCAGGGTATGCCCAAACATTTTGCGTTGCTGGGCATGGGTGATGGCCTCGGCCAGGGCCCGGCGGGCCATGCCCAGCGCGGCGCCAGCCACCGAGGCACGGAAGATGTCCAAGGTGCGCATCGCCAGTTTGAAGCCGCCGTGGGTGTCGCCAAGCTGCTGGTCTGCGGACAAAGCGCAATCGGTGAAGGTCAGCGTGGCCAACGGGTGTGGTGCCATCACCTCGATGTGGGCGGAAGCATCCAAGCCCGGTGTGTCCGCATCGACGATGAACGCGGTGATGCCACGCGAGCCCGCCTGCGGGTCGGTCTTGGCAAACACACAGTAAAAGTCGGCGATGCCGCCGTTGCTGATCCAGGTCTTGCAGCCGTTCAGTTTCAATGGGGTTTTGAGGTCATTACCGCTTGTTCTGATTGCATCTTCAGCTATTGTTTTCATAGCAGCCACATCAGAACCCGCCTCTGGCTCGCTCAAAGCAAAGGCCGCGATCTTGTCGCCGCGCGCGACGGCAGGCAGGTACGCGGCTTGCTGCGCGGGCGTGCCAGCGAGCGTGATCGCACCACTGCCCAGGCCTTGCATCGCAAACGCAAAGTCAGCCAGTGGCGAGTGAAAAGCCAGCGTCTCACGCAGGATCACCAAAGCACGTGAATCGAGTTGCGGCAACGCGCCACCGTGGGCGGCAGGGACGCAATAGCGTAGCCAACCCGCCTCACCGAGCAAGCGCACCCACTGTTTGCAGGCAGCGCGGTCGTCGCGCTCGTCCACGGTTTGGGCTGCGGCCCAGTCGGTCAAACCCTGCGCCAGGGTGTGGTGCGCCGCGTCGAAAAACGGCAAATCCAGATGGTGTAACGGCGCTTTCAAAGCGGCGCGGTGAGGTGCTGTCAGCATGGTTCAATCTCCGCCGAAAACAGGCTTTTGCTTCGAGGCAAAGGCCTCGTACGCGCGACGGAAGTCTTGCGTTTGCATGCAGATGGCTTGGGCTTGCGCTTCGGCTTCGATAGCCTGTTCGATGGTCATGGCCCATTCCTGGCTCAGCATGGTTTTGGTCATGCCGTGCGCAAACGTCGGGCCTGCGGCCAGTTCGGCGGCCAAGGCTTGCGCTTTGGGCAGCAGGTCGGCGCTGTCATGCAAGGCGTTGAAGAAGCCCCAAGCCAAGCCCTCTGATGCGGTCATGGCGCGGCCAGTGAACAACAGCTCGGACGCGCGGCCTTGGCCAATCACACGGGGCAGCAACGCACAGGCCCCCATGTCAGCCCCGGCCAGGCCCACACGGGTGAACAAGAAAGCGGTTTTGGTGGCAGCCGTGCCATAGCGCATGTCACAGGCCAAGGCCATCATGGCACCAGCCCCCGCGCAAATGCCGTCGATGGCACCGATGATGGGCTGTGGGCAGTTGCGCATGGTCTTGATCAAATCACCGGTCATGCGGGTGAATTCGAGTAACTCGGGCATGGTCATGCCGGTGAGTGGGCCGATGATTTCATGCACATCGCCACCGCTGCAGAAGTTGCCACCCGCACCAGTGATCACGATCACCTTCACGTCGGTGGCAAAGCGCAAGGCATGGAACAGGTCGCGCAGCTCGGCATAGGAGTCGAACGTCAACGGGTTTTTGCGCTCTGGCCGGTTGAGTGTGAGCGTGCCCACTCCGGCATCAAAGCCCCAGGAGAAATGCCGTGCCTGGTAATGGCCCTGTGCGTTGAACTGGCTGCGCATGGGGTTGCTTGCACTGATGAAGTGTTTCATGAGGTGGTTTCCGTGGTGTGGGCTTGTTTGACTTTGCCCAGCAATTGGTGCAGCTGGGTGACTTCGCGTTCGCTGAGTCCGGCGAAGGCCTGAACGATCCAGTCTTCGTGGGCATGGGCCATGCGGGCAAATTCTTGGTGGCCTTTGGCGGTCAGGCGCACCAAGTAGGCGCGGCGGTCGCCTTCGACATCAGCGCGCTCAACCAGGCCTTCGTTGACCAGTTGATCGGTGATGCCGGTGACATTGCCGCCCGTGACCATCAATCGCCGTGACAACTCGTTCATGCGCAGGCCTTCGGGCGCTCGCTCAAGTTGCGCCATCAGGTCAAAACGCGGCAAGGTGGTGTCAAACGCATCGCGCAGCTGGCCACGGATTTGCTTTTCGATGAGTTGGGTACAGGTGAGCAGCCGCAACCAAAGGCGCAAGGCTTCTGGATGCTCCGCATGGGCGCGCGCTTCCATGTCCATGATCACTTGGCTCCCGTGTTTTGGGATTTACTCAACTCACGGTACATCTGGTCGCGCCCGCTCAGATAAGGCAAAGGCCAGTCAACGGCACCTGCGTCCATGCTGCCGAGTTTGGCGGCCTCGTGCAGGGTCCAGGCGGGGTTGGCCAAGTGCGGGCGGGCAATCGCACAGAGGTCCGCACGACCAGCACCGATGATGCTGTTGGCATGGTCGGCCTCACTGATCGCCCCCACGGCAATGGTGGCAATGCCGGCTTCGTTGCGGATGCGGTCAGAAAACGGGGTTTGGTACATGCGGCCATACACCGGCTGGGCGGCACGGGTGGTCTGGCCAGAAGACACGTCGATCACATCACAGCCCGCGGCCTTGAACCAACGGGCGATTTGCACGGCATCGTCAGCGGTGTTGCCACCCGGGGCCCAGTCGTGCGCCGAGATGCGCACACTCATCGGGCGGTCTGCGGGCCAGGCTTCGCGCATGGCTTTGAACACTTCCAAGGGGTAGCGACAGCGGTTTTCCAGGCTGCCACCGTATTCGTCGGTGCGCAAGTTGGTGAGTGGGCCGATGAAGCTGGAGAGCAGGTAGCCGTGTGCGGCGTGCAGTTCCAGCCAGTCAAAGCCACAGGCAGCCGCAAGGCGTGTCGATGCGACGAATTGCGCAGTCATGGCGTCCATGTCCGCACGGGTCATGGCACGGGGTACTTGGTTTTGCTCACCATACGCCACAGCGCTGGCAGCCAACAAAGGCCAGTTGCCTTGGGACAGCGGCTCGTCTGTGCCCTGCCAGCCCAGCTGGGTGGAGCCCTTGGGACCGCTGTGTCCCAATTGAATACCCGCCTTGGCACTGGTCTGCCCGTGGACAAAATCCACGATGCGTTTGAACGCAGCCGCCTGCGCATCGGTCCACAAGCCCGGGCAGCCGGGGGTGATGCGCCCCTCGGGTGTGGGGCTGGTCATTTCCACAAACACCAACGCTGCACCGCCCATGGCCCGCGCCCCCAGGTGCACCAGATGCAGGTCTTGCACCACGCCGTCCACCGCGCTGTAAGTGGCCATGGGCGAGACCACGATGCGGTTTTTGAGCCTGAGTTCACGCACCTTGAAGGGCGTGAGCATGGGGGGCGGTGGTTTGCGCCGAGACGAGGCTCCGTTAGACACCGAGACACCCGCGAGCCATGCCTCAAAGCCTTGCAGCCAAGCCGGGTCGCGCAAGCGCAGGTTCTCGTGGCTGATGCGTTGACTGCGCGTGAGCAGCGAGTAGGCGAATTGCTCGATGGGCATGTCCGCATAGCGCTGGACGTTTTCAAACCATTCGGTTGAATTGCGGGCCGCGTTTTGGATCTTGAGCACCTCCACGCTGCGGCGGGCTTCGTAGTGGGTCAGCACCTCGTCCATGGCAGCCGAACCTTTGTCACTGTCGCCAAACTCGTCAAACGCGTTTGCTAAATCGATGGCATCCTCCATCGCCAATTTGGTGCCGCTGCCGATCGAGTAGTGGGCGGTGTGCGCAGCGTCGCCCATCAGCACGATGGGCACCGTGCGTCCGTCGATTTGTTCGCGGTGCACCCAATGCCCGCAAATCACGCGGGGGAACTGTATCCAGATCGCAGACCCGCGAAGGTGCGAGGCATTGCTCACCAGCGCATTGCCATCCAGGTATTTGGCAAACAGCTTTTGGCAGAAAGCGACGCCCTCTTCCTGGCTCATCTGGTCAATGCCATGGGCTTTCCACACCGTCTCGGGGGCTTCAACGATGAAGGTGGAGGTGTCTGCGTCGAACTGGTAGGCATGCGCCTGAAACCAGCCGTGCTCGGTTTGCTCAAAAGCAAAGGTGAAGGCGTCCAGCTTCTTCTTAGTACCCAGCCAGACAAAACGGCATTTGCGCGTGTCGATGTCAGGCTGGTAGGTGGCTTGGTAACGGGTGCGGATGCGGCTGTTGAGGCCGTCACTGGCGATCACCAGATCAGCCTTGTATTGGGCAGCCAGGACCTGGTCGTCCGTCACATCGGTTTCAAACACCAGGTCCACACCCACCGCCATGCACCGCTCTTGCAACACGTTCAGCAAACGCTTGCGCCCGATGCCGCAAAACCCGTGACCGGTTGAGCGCACGCTGCGGCCTTTGAAAAACACTTCGATGTCGTCCCAGTGGTTGAAAGCGTCACCGATCAGCTTGGCGGAAACGGGGTCGGCAGCCTCTAAATTGGCCAGCGTCTGGTCGGACAACACCACACCCCAGCCAAAGGTGTCAAACGGTCGGTTGCGCTCAACCACCGTGACCTTGTAATGGGGATGACGCTGCTTCATCAGCAGCCCGAAATAGAGGCCAGCGGGGCCACCACCGATGCAAAGGATGTTCATACCAAAATAGTTTAGACCTAAACTACTTACTGTCAAGCGGTGTTTGCACCAAAGCATTGAGGCAAACTTGTGCCTGGCGATACCATGCACAGGCAATGCCCTCTTTGGAAGATCCACCCGACCCGCTGGCGCTTGGCCGTCATCTGCTGACACACGGTCAGGTCGCCTTGGCTGTGGCCGAGTGGCGCCGCGTGGCCGAACAGCACCCCGACAACCTGTCGGCATGGGCATGCCTGCTCTACGCCATGAGTTTGGACCCCTGTGGCACACCTGAGGCTTACCTGCAAGAAGCCACACGCCACGGCCTGCGACTGACCCAACGTGCGCAGCACAGCACGCTGGCACCGTTCACCGAATGGCGCCTGCCTTACGCGCCGTCCGACGACGCGCCGCTGCGCGTGGGGTTGGTGTCAGGCAATTTCCACGAACACCCCGTGGGGTACTTTCTGGAAGGGGTGTTGCAAGCCACGCCGACACAACGCGTCCAGTGGTTTGCCTATGCCAACCGTGACCACGGTGATGCACTGACAGCCCGCCTGCAAGCCTCTGTCACCCACTGGGAGCCCATTGCCCACTTGGACGATCCGACCGTGGCCCGGAAGATCCACGCCCATGGCTTGCATGTGCTGATCGACCTGGACGGCTACACCGATGGCAATCGCTTGCCTGTGTTTGCCTGGCAAGCGGCCCCTGTTCAGGTCAGCTGGTTAGGTCATTGGGCCAGCACGGGATTGCCGACCATGGATGCCGTGCTGGCCGACCCGGTCAGCTTGCCCATGTCATGGCCTGCAGAGCTGGCCTTCTGCGAAGCCATCGAACGCCTGCCTGACACCCGGTTGTGCTTCTCAGCCCCCACGCAGGCGCCTGACGTCAGCGCTTTGCCAGCCCTGCGCAAAGGCCACATCACGTTCGCCAGCTTTCAGAGCGCAACCAAGTTCAACCCCGCGGTATGGCAGCTGTGGGCGCGGGTGTTGAACCAAGTGCCAGGCGCCCGATTGCGGCTGGCCAGTCGCCAAACCATCACCGACACCGGGGTGGCGCAATTGACGCGGCAACTGCTCGACGCAGGTTTGTCACCCAGCAGGGTTGACCTGGCACACCCCAGCGAGCGGGCCCAATACCTCGCCGCTTATGCGGAGGTTGACCTTGTGTTGGACACCTTTCCTGCAACAGGCGGCACCACCACCTGTGAAGCCTTGTGGATGGGCGTGCCCACCTTGACCTTGTGCGACGCGTCCCCAACAGGGCAACCGATGATGCGCCGCCAAGGTGCGAGCCTGTTGCAGGCGGCAGGCTTACACGACTGGGTGGCACACGATGAGGCGGACTTTGTGCGCCTGGCTGTGGCCAAAAGTGCCGAGGTCTCTGCGCTTGCCCAATTGCGCCAACGCTTGCGGGCACAAGTTCAGCGCAGCCCCCTCATGGACGCGCCGCGGTTTGCAACGGCACTGGATGCCGCCTTGCGCCGCACATGGGATCGCAAGTGGGGTGCGAGCGGGTCACAATAGAGACCCCTCTGGAGAGCACATGCTGTTCAAATTAAAATCCCAAGTCGCCAGCGACCTCATCATGCTTGAGGCCCATGGACGCCATGTGCTGGAAATCATCGGCAAAGACCCCAGCCCAAAGGGCATCGTGCTGGCGGAGCAGATGCCCGCCGCGGCCGAGGCGTTGCGCCAAGCGGTACTGCGCGAGGAGGCCGCGTTGAAAGCAGCACAGGAACAAGCGCGAGCCGAAGGCTTGGCCGTGCCCGAAGCAGAAGGCGTACAACTGCGCCAGCGTGTGCAGCCCTTCATGGACCTGTTGCAACGCAGTCATGCGATTAGCAAGGACATCGTGTGGGGGGTTTGAGCGCGCGGTCCAAAGGCATGGCGGCGGCGGTCATCACGGTGACCATTTGGACGGCCTTCATCGTGATCGCCAGAGCGTATGCCCATCGCGGTTTGACCCCTTTTGACATTGCGTTTGCGCGCTTCGTTGGCGCTGCGGTGGTACTGGTGCCCTGGGGTTGGTGGTTGGTACGCCGCCACGGCTTGCCAGGCTGGTTGGGCTTGTCACCCTTGGGTTTTCGGTTGACAGTGCTCATCGGCACCGTGGGTGGCGTGGGCTACGCCAGCTTGGCCTACAGCGGTTTTTTGTACGCGCCGGCCGCCCATGCGTCGGTGTTGATGCCTGGCACGCTGCCACTGTCCACCGCGCTGGTCGCCATGGTCTTGCTGCACGAACGCATCCACCCGACCCGAGCGCTGGGGTTGGGGCTAATCTTGTGTGGCGATGTGTTGGTCGGCGGCACCAGCTTGCTCAAAGCCTTTGACGGTGGCGAGACGTGGAAGGGTGACCTGTTGTTTGTGTCTGCATCAACCTGTTGGGCTGTCTATTCGGTCACAGCGAGAAAGTTTGCGTTGGATGCCGTCAAGGCCACCATTGCGATCACGGTGTTTGCGCTGGTGACGTATGTGCCGGTCTACGCTGCCCTGGCGTGGAGTGGCGCCATCCTGTCGCACTTGGGAACGGCCCCCTGGCAAGAAATCGTGTTCCAGGCCGTGTTCCAAGGCATGGGCTCCGTGGCCATCTCAGGCATCACGTTCACCATGATGATCCAGCACTTTGGCCCTGTTCGGTCCACGATGATGACAGCCTTGGTACCCGGCCTCTCGGCCCTGGCAGCGGTTTATTTTCTGGGGGAGCCTTTGTACTGGAACCTGTGGGCAGGGCTGGCGCTGGTGACAGGCGGTATCCTCTTTGGTGTGCGGACAGCCAAACGGCCAAGCGCACATCAAAACGCTCCTGAAAAAGGAACAACGTTGACAGATAAAACCTGTGGAATCCGCTGATTCAAGCGGAAATTTTGTCCATGACGACACCTGTGGCTTTTTTGGCGTTTGACACCAGCACCGAACACCTGTCGATCGCCCTGCGCGTGGGTGACGCGCACTGGGCGCACACGGGTGCAGGCGGCGCTCAGGCTTCGGCAAGCTTGGTTCCGGCCATCATGGCACTGCTGGCCCAAGCGGGGGTCAAAGTCGGGCAGCTCGACGCCATCGCTTTTGGCTGCGGGCCCGGCTCGTTCACGGGTTTGCGCACGGCGTGTGCTGTGGCGCAGGGCTTGGGTCTGGGGTCGGAGGCTCAGGGGCGCGTGGCGACGTTGCTGCCGATCAGCACACTGCTGGCCATGGCGGAAGAAGCACACGCTCAAACGGGCGAACGGCGCACGGTGACAGTGCTGGATGCACGGATGGACGAGGTGTACTCTGCAAGTTATGACCGGGATTCAGGTGTACGCTGGTTTGACTCAGAGGCCAGCGTAGGCAAACCCGAAAGCATCGCCGCCCCCACAGGTTGGGTGCTGGCGGGCAATGCCTTTTCAGCGTATGGCAGTCGGCTCCCGCAGCATGAGGGTCAACTGCGTATCGACGTGCTGCCCACCGCCAGCGCCATGCTGCGCCTGGTGCCGCTGTTATTGGCCGCGGGTGAAGGGATTGCCGCCGATGCGGCACTGCCCGTCTACATCCGCGACAAAGTGGCCAGCACCACGGCAGAGAGGGCGGCGGCCAAGGCGCAAGCACGATGAACCGACTTCAGCCGCCTGCCCCCAAACCCAACCCGCTGGAAGTCAGGTTCGAACCCTTGACCAGCGAGCAGATGGAAGCCGTCCTGGCGATTGAGCAGAGGGCTTACAGCCATCCTTGGACACAAGGCAACTTCACCGACGCCATCGCCAGTGGCTATGCGGCACAGGTCCTGATGGCAGGTCACCAGGTGTTGGGGTATTTTGTGGCGATGAAGGGGGTGGACGAAGTGCACTTGCTCAACATCACCGTTGCACCGGCTTTTCAACGACAAGGCTGGGCTCAGACCATGCTGGAGGCGCTGGCCTTGTGGTCACGTGGCCAAGCTGCACAATGGTTGTGGCTGGAAGTGCGTGAGAGCAATCACCGCGCCTTGCACCTTTATGAGCAGCACGGGTTCAAACGTGTGGGCCTGAGAAAAGCCTACTATCCGGCCCTGCGCGGCGAACGCGAGTCTGCCATTGTGATGAGCTTGAAACTATGAGTTTGAACTTGGACCAACGCCAACGGGCCATGCTGGAAGAGATGGGGGTGAAGCTATGGTGGCCAGCAGAAGCTGACGCGGCTGGCGCCATGTCTGCACAAGCATCTGCACCAACGCCTGTTCCGGTGCCGCTGGCAACGGCTGTTGAGCTTCCCTTGCGGACAGCCTCGGCGGTGCACGCAATGGATTGGTCAACACTGCAAACCACCGTCGCCGCTTGCGAAGCTTGCGGCCTGTGCAAAACCAGAAAGAACACTGTCTTTGGCACAGGGCAACCGAGCCAGTCGCCAGACCAAGCCCCTCAGGTGGACTGGTTGATCGTAGGCGAGGCGCCAGGGGAACACGAGGACATCCAGGGAGAGCCTTTTGTGGGCGCGGCTGGCAAGTTGCTGGACAACATGCTCAAAGCGATGGGGTGCAGCCGTCAACAGAACGTCTACATTGCCAACGTGCTCAAGTGCCGCCCACCGGGCAATCGAAACCCGTCACCTGAAGAGATCACCCACTGCGCCCCCTACCTGGAACGGCAGGTGGCCTTGCTGCAACCCAAGGTGATCGTCGCCATGGGCCGGTTTGCCGTGCAGACCTTGTTGGCTGACAGCGTGCCCCAGGTCCAGACCATTCCTTTGGGCAAACTGCGCGGTCAGGTTTTCAGTTACCACGGTGTACCCGTGGTCGTGACCTACCACCCTGCTTACTTGCTGCGCAGCTTGCATGAAAAAGCAAAGTCCTGGGCTGACCTGTGTTTGGCCTTGGCTGTGATGGCCAAAATACCTGTGAAGCGTTGACACCCACACTGCCCCCTAAAATCAGGGGATGCGCTTTTTAGACCAATTGCAAGCGGCCGAACGCCGCAACCAGTCCATGCTGTGCGTCGGGCTGGACCCCGATCCTGCCAAATTCCCCACTCACCTTCGGGGTGACGCTCGCAAAATCTACGATTTTTGCGCTGCGATTGTGGACGCCACGGCAGACTTGGTCATCGCGTTCAAACCTCAAATCGCCTACTTTGCGGCGCACCGCGCAGAACAACAACTCGAACAGTTGATCATGCACATGCGCCGTGCCGCACCTGACGTGCCAGTGATCCTGGATGCCAAGCGTGGCGACATTGGTTCAACAGCCGAGCAATACGCCATTGAAGCCTTCGAGCGCTACGGTGCCGACGCGGTGACCTTGTCCCCGTTCATGGGATTCGATTCGGTGCAGCCGTATTTGAAATACGAGGGCAAAGGGGCATTTTTGCTGTGCCGCACATCCAATCCTGGAGGGGACGATTTGCAAGCACAACGGTTGTCGAGTTTGCCTGGCGAACCCTTGCTGTTTGAGCATGTGGCCAAGCTGGCCCAAGGCCCCTGGAACACCAATGGCCAGTTGGGGTTGGTGGTGGGGGCAACGCGCCCGACAGAGATTGAAGCCGTTCGCCGCGTTGCGCCACAAGTACCCTTGCTCATCCCGGGCGTGGGCGCACAAGGCGGCGATGCGGTGGCCACCGTCAAGGCCGGCTGGCGT
>CAZHDP010000090.1:0-10139 GCA_964531605.1 uncultured Burkholderiaceae bacterium
CTACCCTTACTTGTTCCAGGTGATAGACGAGGTCTCGGCCCAGTGCGGCTGGAGCGGCTGGACAGGCTGCGAATACCGTCCCAAACTTGGCGCACAACCGGGCGGTACATCGGCCGGCTTAGGCTGGTTTCAACCCTGGCGTTGAGTGCGATGACCCCGTTGCCGCCCGATGCGCCAGGGCGCCACAGCCTGCACAATGAAGTGCATGCGCGACCCACTGTGCACATCAGCTTGCCTTCACTGGTGACCAGTGTGGCCTTGCTCAACGAGGGCGTCACGAGGGAACAAGAGTGGGCACACTTGCAACACCTCAGTGGCCAGCAAGACCTGCCTCTCAGCAGCCTGAGCGGTAATTTTTTGCGACTGAGCTGCGGCGCTTGCACCGTTCAATGGGAGCGACACGCAGAGTTCACACGCTACGCCATCGTTCAAACCTTGCCGACAACGGCTGCGCTGGGTACACGCCAGCCCGACCTGTTGGCGAACTTGGCAGTTGACTCGTCTTGGTTAAGCACTTTGCCAGGACAAACCATTGCCGCAATTCAATTGGCGATGGACCACGGAGACCTGACCGCAACCCAGGACACCTTGGCTCTGGCGCACCGGTGGTTGGGCACGGAGCAGACCGTGGCATCGGTCATGGGCAACAACGGTCACTCTTGGGCCGTGACGGACTTTCGCTTGCGCGAGAGTGGCTTTGAGCACATGTTGGTGATTGCCACCTCTGACACCAGCGAAGCCCGCGCGGGGCGGATCGCACAACGCCTTTTGGAAATTGAAACCTACCGGTTGATGGCCTTGCGCGGCCTGCCTGTGGCCAAAGCCTTGGCACCAGAGTTGACACAAAGTGAACACACGCTGGCAGCGGTCACCGCCCAATTGGACAGCAAGCTTGCCTCAGACCAACAGTTGTTAGACCGTCTGATCGCCATGGCGGCCAGCGTCGAAAATGCCACGGCGGAACACATGTTCCGCTTTTCAGCGACCAACGCTTACAACACCTTGGTGAGCCAACGCATCACCGAGTTGCGTGAAAAACCCATCTCGGGCACCCAGACCATCGGTGAGTTCATGCAGCGCAGGTTGTCACCGGCCATGGCTACCGTGGCTGTCGCAGCCCAACGGCTGACGTCACTGTCTGAGCGCATCGCCCGTACCAGCGCGCTGTTGCGCACCCGCGTGGACATTGCCACGGAGTCGCAAAATCAGCAGTTGCTGGAAAAACTCACCAAGGGGCAATCCCTGCAACTGCGATTGCAGTCCACCGTGGAAGGGTTGTCCATTGCGGCCATCTCGTACTACGTGGTCAGCCTGTTGCTCTATGGCGGCAAAGCACTCAAAGCCGCAGGGGTTCCCCTGAACCCCGAAATGGCGGCCGGAGCGCTGGTCCCCGTGGTGTTATGGGTGGTCTGGCGCACCACCCAACGCATACACCGGACCTTGCACGCTGAAGACTGAGCCGTGTGGCGCCAGGGTGAGCGCTCAAGCACGCGCCAGTTGCCACTCGAATCGCCGCTGAGGCCATGCACGGTTCCACCAAGGTACGGTCCAGCTGGCCAGGAACAGCATCACGATCAAGCCATGAGGCTTGAAATACAGGTATTGCCAGACAAACGCTGCTACCGCTACAACGACTGCATAGGCCATTCGGGCACCTCGACGTTGTGGTGTGGTCATGGGGTCGCTGATCATGAAAAAAGCAAACAACAGCACGGCACCGTTGCTCCATTGCTGAAGCCACATGGCAGCACCTGGGTGCCACGCGTAGTCCAGGTACAGCAAACGTCCCGCCAAAAGCACCGCCCAAGTCAGCCCAAACACCAACGACACATCCCAACGCTGCACACGTTGGGTGACCATGCCCCCCAGTGCGATGAACCACAGGGCGGCCAGGCTGTCTGAGCCCCATTGCCCTGGGCTGAGCCACGCGCCAGGCACCCAGGCCCAAGCGGCAAAAGCGGCGAAGTTGGCAGGGTTGAGCACATGGCTTTTGCAACCTTCAGGGCCTGCCCGGATCAAAAATTTGCTGCTGATGGCCACCATGCCAAGCAAGGGATGAACCCAGGTGTTGTCCGCCCGCACCAAGATGCTGATGCCCAGGCTGGTCACCAGCGCACTCAAGTAGCCGCCCCATTGCGCGCGGCTGGGCAAACCCAAAACCCATTGCCAGGCAGCCTGTGTGAGCACGGCCGAACCGAAGGTCAACAACACCTGCGTGGGTGTGAGCGCAAAGTCTCGCGCCAATGCCCCTAAGGCCAAAAAGCTTGCCAAGAAGGCCATCTGAAACCAACGGGCGTCCCACGTCATGGAGCCGCTTTGCGGGTACCGAACAACTGCTCCCACCAAGGCTTGCCAGGGGTTGGCGGGGCAGACCTGGGCGGTGTCACGCGGCCAACGTCTGGGTATGTTTGAGCACCTGGCATCTCGTCAATCTGCGCCAAACCCCAACCGGTCAGCTGCGCCAGGGTTTGCTTTTCGGTGCTGATGCGACGTGGCAGGTCCTGCTGGTAGTAGCGGCTGGCCGCGTCAATGCCAGCCTGCTTGGACGCGCTGCAGGCCGCCACACAATCGCGCTGCAAGGCCAAGGGATCTTTGCTGCGGTAAATCGGCTCTTGATCGGGAGAGGTGCTGGTGTTGCCAAGCACCCGTGTCACGCGAGGTTTGCACAGGGCCTCGCAATCGATTTGCGACACCTTGGCACTGCACTGGGCTACGGTGCTTTCGTAGGGTTGCTGAATCACGTAGCGCGTCTGCCAGTTTTGCCGGTCTTTGGTTTGCGTGAACATCAGATCTTCAGGGAAGGTGTTGGCGGTATAACGCACGTGCAATCGCGTCAACACCACCGGCTGAGCACCGCCCATGGGCGGCACGGGCATCGGGCGGCGACCCACGATGGCCGGAGCGTTCATCGCCTTGAAGCTTTCATCGGCGCTACCGCCCACCCAAAACACACCTGCATTGCGCAACTCTTGGGGACTCAGCGGATCGGCTGCACAGGGGTCACACCAGGCCATGTCCCAGAAGTACTCCGTGAACACCACACGGTGCTGCTCCTTTGCCGCCTGCGTGTCAAACAGCGCTTTGTAAAAGTCCTGGAATTTCGGCTTCACAAAGTACGGCAAATTCACGTTGGCAGGCAATTTCACGGTGCGGTAGTTGCTGCTCTCTACGCGACCTTCTTTGGTGAGCAGGTACACGATCAGGTCTTGCGGCTTGTCAGGCGGCGCGTTGAGCATGCCCAGGCGCATGGGCAGCATGAACTTCTCGCTTTCAAATGCGAACTGCAAGGGGCGCAGTGTGGTGTACCCCGTCTTGAGTTGCTCTTTGAGGTTGACTTTGGCCACAAAGAATTTCATGCCTTGGTTGATGTAGGGTTTGAGCGCCGCACTGGCCCCTCTGGGAACCTTGTAGCCGTTCTCACTCAACCAGGTCTCCAGACCATCCGACTGCGTGGCCGAGAGACTGACGATGTCGTACTCCTCCAGGGTGTATTGCACCTCCACCGTCACCCCCAGGGCTTTATCGCGGGCGGTTTCAGCGGGCGCACGCATGGCCATCGCGGCAGGCACAGGCATGCCGTTTTTGTACATCATGCGACGCTCGTCACCCCAGTTGAGGTTGAATTGGCAGGGGTCACTGTCGTGGTACTCCGCCAAGCGCGGGCTGCTGTAGGCATCCAGCCGCTCGAACGTGAGTTTCTCGGCCACACGCACCTGGCCTTTTTGCAAGGTGGTGGGGGTGGGCACCACCAGCGCGAACTCGCTCAGTGGGCCGTTGTAATCGTTGAGCATCGACAGCACAGTGCGGTTGCCGTCACGCGCGACCACCACCTGACTGGCCTCATTGAACAGATTGGCGTCGGCCTTGCCTGCATAAAACCCGCAAAATGCGTGTGCAGACCAAGAAGCGGTGAAAAGCAACAGGCTTGCCAGCGTGTTGCTCGCTCGACGCGACCATGGGGCTCGGTGGTCAAGGGGCTGTGGTATCGGCATGGTGTGAAATCTCCTCTTCAACCATAACGCATGTACCAAGCCCATGGCGGACAAGTCACGGCCAGCACGGTAACCAGCCCGCTTCACCCTGCGAGCCAAGGATTGGCGTTACAAATTAGACTTTTTCCTCATAAAAATCAACGCTTGTCCAAGACAAGAGCGTCGCTGCACGCAGGATAATGCCCACAGTCCGACCATGCACCCCATGACATCTCCACGCCGTGCCAGCCTTCGCAACCCGCCCTCCGTGGGCGGAGCAGCACACGCAAGTGTGGGCTCTCTTGCAGGATGGACATGTTGAAACTCGGCTGCATCGCAGACGATTTCAGTGCGGCGCGCGACCTCGCCCAAAGCCTGGTGGCCGGGGGCATGCGCGTGGTGCAGACATTGGGTATTCCCTCTACAGAAGCAGACACCGACAAAGACGCCATCGTCGTCACACTGAAAACACGTTACGGTCGTCCCAGCGATGCCGTGGTGCGTGCGCTTGATGCGCTGGTGTGGCTCAAAGCGCAGGGGGTCCAGCAGTTTTACTGCTGCTTCAGCCCAACCTTCAACAGCGTGTTTGAAGGGGAACACCCTGGCAACATTGGACCGGTGATCGATGCGCTGATGAATGCCTTGGGCGTCGACTTCTCTGTGGTGGCGCCGTCAGCCCCCAAGAGCGGTGTGACGGTGGCCAAGGGGTACATGTTTGTGGGGCCCGTCTTGCTGAACGAATGCGGGCTTCAAAACCACCCACTGACACCCATGAGCGACGCCAACTTGATGCGGGTGTTGCAGGCCCAAACACGCCATCAGGTGACGCTCATCGACCATGTGACGGTGCAAACCAGCAGCGTGGCGATCCAAGAGCGCATGGTGGAATTGCGGCTCGACAAACATGCCTTGGCTTTGATCGATGCCTCCACCACAGACGATCTGAGCCGCATCGCGCAAGCGACCAAAAAGCTGGCGTTGGTGGCTGGCAGTGCTGGCTTAGGTGCCGCATTGCCCGACTCTTTGGGGTTCAAGCCGTCGCCCAAAGCGAGCCGGCTGCCCGCCATCTCTGGTCATCGCGCCGTGTTGTGCGCCAGTTGTGCCGAGGTCAGCAACCGGCAAGTGGAGCATTTCCATGCGGCTGGGTACCCCGCTATGGCCCTGGACCCTTTGAAAATTTCGAAGTTTGGCGCAGAAAAAGTAGCCAAAGCAGCCCTGTCATGGGCTGCGCCTTTGCTGGACAAAGGCCCTGTGCTGCTGTACACCTCCACCGATGAATCAACACGAGAAGCCGTGGCAAACCTGTTGGGCATCGCCAACGTGGGAACCTTGATCGAAGACTGCATGGCGCTCATCGCTGAGGGCATGGTGGACGCAGGTGTACGCCAACTGGTCATCGCAGGCACTGACACTGCGGTAGGTTGTTTGAGGCACCTGGGCATTCGGCAAATGCACATCGGCAGCCAAGTAGAGTCAGGAGCGCCCTGGGCCTACGGTTACCTTGGGCGGAGCACACCCAAAATGCCCGACGGCCTGCATTTCCTGATCAAGCCTGGCAAACGAGGCTCCGATGATTTCTTCACCCGCGCCTTCGATTGGACGCGTTGACCTTTGGGTCATGTTGCTCATTTTTATTTCGTCACTTCACCTTCGCAGGAGATCACATGAACGCCCGTGTCCCCACCTCGGTTTTGAACGCGGATGCGGCCCTGTCCCAGATCAGCGAATCATGGGACAAGGACATCGTTCCTCGCTTGAGTGACTACATCCAAATTCCGGCCAAATCCCCTGCGTTTGACCCCGAATGGGCAGCCCATGGGCACATTGACACGGTGCTGCGTCAGGCTGCGACATGGGTTGAATCTCAAAAAGTCGCGGGACTGACCCTGGAAATCATTCGCTTGCCAGGGCGTACCCCCGTGATGTTTTTTGAAGTCGCGGCCTCGTCTGGCGAAAACGGGCAAGCCAAAGGAGACGGCACGGTCCTGATGTATGGGCACCTGGACAAACAACCTGAATTCACGGGTTGGCGCAATGACCTGGGACCCTGGACCCCGAAATACGAAAACGGCAAACTGTATGGCCGAGGTGGCGCCGACGACGGCTACGCTGTTTATGCCAGCATCGCGGCTGTGCAGGCACTGCAAAGCCAGAAGATCGCGCATCCGCGCATCGTCGGCCTGATTGAAACCTGCGAAGAATCCGGCTCTTACGACCTGCTCCCTTACGTCGACGCCTTGCGTGACCGCTTGGGTGAAGTCGCCCTGGTCATTTGCCTGGACAGCGGCGCAGGCAATTACGACCAACTGTGGCTCACCACCAGTTTGCGCGGCATGGCCTCTGGCGTGCTGAAAGTCGAGATCCTGACCGAGGGCATCCATTCGGGCGATGCCTCTGGTTTGGTGCCATCGAGTTTTCGCATCATGCGGCAAGTGCTGGACCGACTGGAAGACAGCGCCACAGGGCGCTTGCTGCCCGCCAGCTTCCATTGTGAGGTACCTGCAGACCGTCTTGCCCAAGCCCAAGCGACCGCCGCCATTTTGGGAGACGAGGTGTACAAGCGCTTTCCCTGGGCGCACTACGATTGTGGCGGCTCAACCCAATTTGCGCTGCCCACCACCACCGATCCGGTTCAGGCCTTGTTGAACCGCACGTGGACACCCACGCTGAGCGTGACCGGTGCCGAGGGCTTCCCGTCGCTGAACAACGCAGGCAATGTGTTGCGCCCTTACACAGCCTTCAAACTCAGCCTGCGCCTGCCGCCGTTGGTGAACGCTGCACAAGCGGTTCAACAGCTCAAGACACTCCTTGAAGACAATGCACCTTACCAAGCCCGTGTCACCTTTGATGGCGAGGGTGGCGCAACAGGGTGGAATGCCCCCAGCACAGCACCTTGGTTCGAACAAGCGCTGCACGCAGCCAGCCAGGCTCATTTTGGCGCCCCCTGTGGCTACATCGGCCAGGGCGGCACCATCCCGCTGATGAACATGCTCAGCCAAGGTTTTCCCAAAGCCCAAATGATGGTGTGCGGTGTGTTGGGTCCCAAAAGCAATGCCCATGGCCCTAACGAATTCCTGCATGTGCCTTATGCCAAAAAACTGACCGCAGCAGTGGCACACGTGATCGCTCACATGCCATGACCCAGTACCTTGGCGGCTTGGCCGTCAGAGACTGGTGTTTGTCGCCAAACCAACCCTCGCGGGGCACCGTGTTGTTGGTCCATGGCCTGGGTGAACACATGGGCCGTTACGAGGCCCTCGCACACGAACTCAACCGGTGGGGCTTCGACGTTCGAGGCTACGACCAGTTTGGCCATGGTTTGTCTGACGGACCACGTGGCGGACTGCCAAGCCACACCAGGCTGTTGGATGATCTGGCGTCCATCGTGGACGACACCCGACAACGCATCGGCCCTGCTGAGCGACTCCTATTGCTGGGACACAGCATGGGAGGGCTGGTAGCCAGCCAATTTGTGGCCCAAGGCATTCGGCATGTGACGGCATTGGTACTCTCGTCGCCAGCCCTGGACCCCGGACTGAATGGATTTCAAAAAATGCTCGTGGCCACCTTGCCTCGACTGGTGCCAAACTTGCGGGTCAGCAATGGATTGGACGCCTCCTGGATTTCGCACGACCCCGCACAAGTGGCCGCCTACCGCAGTGATCCTTTGGTCCACGACCGCATCGCGGCACGCTTGGCACAGTTCATTGCAGTCGGTGGGCCCCGAGTGATCGCACAAGCCTCCCAATGGTCAGTGCAAACCTTGCTGATGTACGCGGGGGACGACAGACTGGTCCAAGCCCAAGGCAGTCGAACCTTTGGAGCCTTGGCCCCCGCCGATACCGTGGACTGCCACGAATTTCCCACGCTGTACCACGAACTGTTCAACGAGGCAGAGCCGGGACGCGGTCAAGTCATGGTCACATTGCGGGACTGGTTGAACACCCACTTCAGCTGATTCAGCGTCAGGCCAGGCGGAGCAAACGGCCCAAAGCCTGGTCGTGGATGCCCATGGCCTGGAGGTGGTCAAAAGTCAGCTGCGCGTAGTCGAGTGTGCTGCCAAAACGCCCAACGGCCTTGGCAAAAATCTCGCGGTATTGGTCAGGATGCAATGTGCCCGTGAAGTTGGGGCTGCGACGCGAAAGAGTGAATGCCAATGCCGTCACAGTGCCCTGCGCGGTCTGGCAGCGCAACCACTTGGGGTCATACACAGGGTTGGGCATTTCACGCGGCCACAACTGGCGCAACGCCATTTCACCGCGCGGTTTGGGAATCCGGAACACCACACCGTGGCAACTGCCTCCGATCAACAACGCAAACACCAAACCAGGGCGCTCAGGCGTGCCTCGGTTGATACGGCTCCACATCTTCAAAGCCCTGTGGTAGCCGTGCACTTTGGCCAAGCGTTGTTCGGTGAATTCAAACTCAGGACGCCAGATCAGCGAAGCGTAGCCAAAGACCCACAAGTCGGTGTCAGGCAGCGCTTGCCATTGGCTGACGGTCTGCTCCAACATGGCGGCCCCGTCACGCGGCGGCGCAACGATGGCACGAAGATGAGAACCGGGAATGGGCTGCACCGAGGAACTATACCCAAAGTCATTCCCATCCATGGCAGTAGCCGTGGCCCAGCCACGGCCCCCGCCATTCAGCGCTGCTGAAGCAAGCCGCCCAACATGCCCATGAGGTCGCCACTGTTCCCCAGACCACCCGCAGGCATGGACCCGTGAGGGGTCAACTGGTCAATCAAACCTGGCAAGATGCCAGACAAAGCACCAGCAGCATCACCATGGTTCATGCCCAGTTGGCTGGCGATCTGCCCCAGGGTGTCGTGGCCCAACACTTGGGTGAGTTGATCGCCATTGATGGGCTGGTTTTGGCCTGAGCCGACCCAGGAATTCATCACATCGCCCATGCCTGCTTGCTGGAATTTGGCCGCCAACCCGCCCAATCCACCCTGTGCACCATTGTTGGACAACAGGCCTGCCAGCACTGGTGCCAACACGGGCAACAGCGCCGCCAAATTCAGCCCACCCGGAGAAGGAGCGGCTTGTTGCTGCGCCGACCCTCCGTTGAGCACTGCGCCGAGAACGGTATCGAGTAAACCCATGGTAGTTCCTTGTTGAAAATGGGCGCAATATACCCCTGGGACTGTGTTTTCGATCACCGCAGGCGAACGCGCGAGCCACAAGCATCGTCCAGATGTCGACTTTGTCATGGTTCCGTCTGCTGTGGCGCACTGTTTCAGAAACAGCTATGCTGTGACAAAGGGAGGAAAAGAGATGCGCACACCATCGACACGGAGGGCCGTACTGGCCCTGACGAGCTTGCTGGGTTTGGGTTGGATGAGCCTGGGCCAAGGGCAAACCGCCATCAAGTCAAATGACCAGCTGGATGCCATACGCAACCGCAAACTCTTGAGGGTGGCCGTTCCCAAAGAGTTTCCACCGTTTGGGTTCGTGCAAAACGGGACCCCAGATGGCTACGACATCGCTGTGGCGCGAATGCTGGCCATGGACTTGAACGTGCGCGTGGAGTTGATCCCAGTCGTCAGTGCTGATCGCATCCCCATGCTGCTGGACGACAAAGTCGATGTGATCATTGCCAGCCTTGGCAAAAACCCCGAGCGGGAAAAAACGATTGACTTCTCAACCGCTTACGCCCCACTTTACCTGGGTGTTTTTGGGGCAAACACCCCGAAAACCCCTGAAACGGCTGATTTCAAAGACCGCCGCGTGGGCGTCACCAAAGGCAGCCTGGAAGAGGCTGAACTGCGCAAACAACTGCCTGCGGCCACACCTGTCCTGTTCGAGAATTCCGCCAAAATCATCGATGCCTACATGAACCAAGACATCGAATACATCGCCGCGGGCAATGTGATCATTGAAGCCATCAAAGATTCGCGCGTCAGGCTGCAAACCCAACGCAAACACCTGCTCAAAGACAGTCCGTGCTACATCGGTGTGCGCAAAGGCGAACCTCGCGTACTGCAAGCGGTGAACGGCTTCATCCAGCGTGCGAACAACAGCCAAGCGCTGATGGTCAGCGCGCTTCAATGGTTCCGAGCTACTTTGCCACCGGACTTCTTTAAGCCGACGAAGACGGGTTAAAACGGCTCAAAACGGAATGTCGTCATCCATGTCATCAAACCCGCTGGCAGACTTGCCAGGT
>CAZHDP010000091.1:0-7126 GCA_964531605.1 uncultured Burkholderiaceae bacterium
GGCGTTGGGCACGGCGGCGCACAGGCTGACGTGCAACTCCATCAAAAAATGCGGACAAACCGGCACAGTAAAGCCCTCGGCCAGGTGGGCGACTTTGATCCAGGGCGTGATGCCACCGATGCGCGCGACATCCGGCTGCACGATGCTGCATGCGCCCGCCTCCAGGTACTCACGGAACTGGCTCAGGTGGTACATCGATTCACCCACCGCCACGGGAATGGTGGTGTGCTGTCGCAGCTGAACGTGGCCAGAGACATCTTCTGCTGGCAAGGGTTCCTCAATCCAACCCAGGTTCAAACCATCAAACGCATGGGCTCGGCGCACCACCTCGCTGCGGTTGAAGCCTTGGTTGGCGTCGGTCAGGATTTCAAAGGCGTCGCCCACGGCGTCCCGCACAGCCGACAGCCGAGCCACGTCTTCACTGAGGTGGGGGCGACCAATTTTGATTTTGGCCCCCTTGAAGCCCGCTGCTTGGGCCTGCAGTGTCTGGTCAACCAACTCATCTGCGCTGAGGTGCAACCAGCCGCCCTCCGTGGTGTACACCGGCACCCGGGCTTGGGCGCCACCAAGCAGCTCCCACAAGGGCAATTGCTGGCTTTGGGCTCGCCAATCCCACAGAGCGGTGTCCACACAGGCCAGCGCCAAACTGGTGATGGCGCCCACTGCAGTGGCATGGGTGTGGAAAAACAAGTCTTTCCAAATCGCTTCAACGTGTACGGGATCTCGCCCCAGCAGGCGCAGGAGCAGATGGTCTTTCAACAGCGCGATCACAGAAGAGCCACCAGTGCCGATGGTGTACGCATAGCCTGTCGATTGCAAGCCATCGCTGGTGTGCAGGGTGACCAACACCGTCTCTTGCGTTACAAAAGACTGGATGGCATCCGTGCGAACCACCTTGGGCGGCAGGTCGACCTGGCGAAGGGTGATGCGGTCTATGGTGGTACGAGGCATGGCGGTGGATGGCTTCAGGGTTTTCTCTAGGGATACATCTATTGACGAGGGGATTGTCACGGGTGATGATTGTGCGATTGGTCTGACCACTTGTCCAGTTCGCGTAATCCCTAGCCTGTACCAAGCCTTCGCTGTGCCCATTCAATCCATCGAACCCCAACGGCTGTACCGCCAAATTGCCGAGCAACTGCGCCAGCTGCTCGCGGCCGGGGAATTCGCTGTGGGCGACCGCTTGCCTGCCGAGCGAGACTTGGCCAAACAGCTGGGGGTTTCCCGTCCCTCGGTGCGTGAAGCCCTCATCGCGCTGGAAGTCGAAGGCTGGGTGGAGGTTCGCACTGGCTCAGGCGTGTACGTGCTGGACCGCAGTGCGCAGGGCCGCAGCGACGCCATTGCCCCGACCGAATGGGGCCCGCTGGAATTGATACGCGCACGCCGTGTGATCGAAGGTGAAGTGGCCGCGCTGGCCGCCGTGCAAGCCAAGCGCAAAGACATTACCCAGATTGAGAAGGCCATACAGAGCATGGAGGCCGATGCCAATGCGGGCATCTTGCCCATGAACGGCGACCGTGCCTTTCACAGCGCCATCGTGCAAGCCTGTGGCAACGTGGTGCTGACCGAAACCGTCGAAACCTTTTGGGACTCGCGCCGTGGGCCCCTGTTCACCCGCTTGGGCGGCTACTTCGAAACCGTGGACTCTTGGCGTGCCGCCATTGCCGAACACCGTGTGGTGCTCGCAGCCATCCGCGCCAAAGACCCCGATGCCGCCCGCGCTGCCATGCAAGACCACATGGACAAAGCGCATGCACGCTTCAGCGTGAGTTGGCACAAAGTCAAAAAATCCGCTTGAACTGACCCGATACCGACACGCTCACCCCCTTACCCCCCTCACCCTTTCTGTTCAACCCCTGGAGACAACGATGATGAAACGAACTACCCTTAAATTGATTGCAAGCTGTGCCTTGGCTGCATGCGCTTTGGGCATCTCTGGCCTCGCTGCGGCGCAAACCAAGCTCAAATGGGCCCACGCTTACGAGACCTCTGAGCCGTACCACAAGTGGTCCGTTTGGGCTGGTGACGAAATCAAAAAGCGCACCAATGGCAAGTTTGAAGTGCAGGTATTTCCCGCCTCCACCTTGGGCAAAGAAACCGACATCAACCAGGGCTTGACCCTGGGCACCGTGGACATGATCATCAGCGGCACCTCCTTTGCCGCGCGCAGCTACCCCCGCCTGGGTATCGCTTATTACCCGTTCATCTTTCGCGATGCGGACCACCTGATCGCCTATTCGAAGAGCGATGTATTCAAAGAGATGGTCGATGGCTACGCTGCCAAAACGGGTATCCAGATTTTGGCCTACAGCTATTACGGCGCCCGCCACACCACGGCGCAAAAACCGTTCACGGATTGCGCTGGCATGAAGGGCTTGAAGATCCGCGTGCCGGATGTGCCAGCCTATACCGCCACCCCCAAAGCGTGTGGCGCCAACCCCACCCCCATCGCTTTTGCTGAAGTTTATTTGGCTTTGCAAAATGGGACCGTGGATGCGCAAGAAAACCCGTTGACCACCATCGAAGCCAAGAAGTTTTATGAGGTTCAAAAAGCCATCATGCTCACCGGCCATATCGTTGATGGTTTGACCATCCAAGTGGCCCCCCACGTCTGGAAAACCCTGAGCGCGGCTGAGAAGACCTTGTTCACGGATGTGTCGCGCGAAGCGGCCGCCAAGATGACCGCAGACATCAAGAAGCGCGAAGGCGAGTTGGTCGACGAGTTCAAAAAGAAGGGCCTGCAAGTGGTCACTGTGAACCGTCAAAGCTTTGTTGACGCCGTGCTCAAAAGCAGTCCCGTTGAGTCCTTGGGCTACGAGCGCAAAGACTACGACCGTGTCGTTGGTTTGAAATAAACCCCCAACCAGCCAGAGACTCCCCATGCAAGAACCCGCAAAAAAAATAGTCAGTGACGATGGTGAATTCCATGTCGAAGACGACGAAATCGACTTGTCACCCGTCACCGCCGAAGGCTGGATCTCTCTGGGGTTTTTCTGGCTGCTTGGCGCCACAGTGTTCTACCAGTTCATCACCCGCTACGTGATGAATGACTCGGCCGCTTGGACTGAGGAAATCGCCCGGTACATGTTGATTGCCACCGTGTTTGTAGGGGCCGCTGTGGGCGTCACCAAAAACAACCACATCCAGGTGGACTTCTTTTTCCGCTTCATGCCCAAGGCCATGGCCCGTGGCATGGCCCTGTTGGTTGACGTGGTGCGCATCCTGTTTTTTGGCGCGGCAGTCTATTTGACGTGGCTCATGATGCAGAAGATGGACAGCTACAAGATGACGATTGTTGACCTGCCCATGAACATCGTTTACGGCATCTGCCTGTTTGGCTTTGCAGCGATGTTGTTGCGCTCCTTGCAAGTTGCACGCATCCACATGCAACGCGGCTACACCGTCCTTGAACGCCCCGAAACCACGATGGACGACCGGTAAATACCATGCTGAAAATCATCTTTCTCCTTTTCATGGGTACCGGCATGCCGGTGGCCATCGCCATGGCGGGTTCGTCCCTGGTGTACATCCTGGCCACGGGCAACTTGCCACCTTTTGTGGTCATCCACCGCATGGTCTCTGGCATTGACAGCTTTCCGCTGCTGGCGGTGCCCTTCTTCATTCTGGCGGGCAACTTGATGAACAACGCGGGCATCACCACCCGCATCTACAACTTCGCGCTGGCCCTGGTGGGCTGGATGAAAGGCGGACTGGGTCATGTGAACGTGGTCGGCTCAGTGATTTTTGCAGGCATGAGTGGCACAGCCATCGCTGATGCCGCAGGCCTCGGCACCATCGAGATCAAAGCCATGCAAGAGCATGGCTACGACACTGAATTCGCCGTGGGTGTGACGGCCGCGTCTGCAACGCTCGGCCCCATCATCCCACCCAGCTTGCCGTTTGTGATCTACGGCATGATGAGCAACGTGAGCATCGGTGCCTTGTTCCTCGCAGGCATCCTGCCTGGGGTTTTCATGGCCCTGGCGATGATGGCCACTGTGGCTTACTTTGCCCACAAAAACGGCTGGGGCGCTGACGTCAAGTTCAGTCTGCCCAAAGTGGTCAAAGCCTTGACAGAACTGGCCGTGGTGATGGGCTGGCCACTCGCGATGTGGCTGCTGATCACCCAAGCCGACCTGCCCCCGCAAGCCACCGTGTTCGTTGGCCTCATCGTGCTGTTCGCGGCCGACAAGTTTTTCAACTTCCAGGCGGTGCTGCCCATCATGACGCCTGTGTTGCTGATTGGTGGCATGACCACCGGCATATTCACCCCGACCGAAGGCGCCATTGCTGCTTGCATCTGGGCCATGCTGTTGGGCTTTGCGTGGTACCGCACACTCAAGTTCAAGATGTTCATCAAGGTCTGCTTGGACACCGTCGAGACCACCAGCACGGTGCTCTTCATCGTGGCCGCTGCGAGCATCTTCGGTTGGATGCTCACCGCGACCGGCGTGACCACCGCGATTGGCGAGTGGGTGCTGGGCTTCACCAAAGACCCGAACATGTTCTTGCTGATGGCGAATTTGCTGATGCTGTTTGTGGGGTGCTTCTTGGAGCCCACCGCTGCCATCACCATCCTGGTCCCCATCCTGCTGCCCATTTGCTTGAAGCTTGGCGTTGACCCGATCCATTTCGGTTTGGTGATGGTGTTGAACCTGATGATTGGCTTGCTCCACCCGCCGATGGGCATGGTGCTGTTCGTGCTGGCCCGTGTGGCCAAACTCAGCGTCGAGCGCACCACGATGGCCATCTTGCCCTGGTTGGTACCGCTGTTGGGCAGTTTGGTGCTGATCACCTATTTCCCCAAAGCAGTCCTGTGGCTGCCCAAGATGTTCTATTGAAATCCCTATGACCACACCTCCCTTCATCCGACTCCACGCCGCTGACGACGTGCTGATTGCACGCGCGCAACTCGTTGGTGGCGCACAAATCGAAAACGTCACCGTCAAAGGCCTGATCCCTGCAGGCCACAAGGTGGCCGTGCGCGCCATTGCCAAAGGCGAGCCCGTGCGCCGCTACAACCAGATCATCGGGTTTGCCTCACGCGACATCGCCGTCGGCGAGCACATCCACACCCAAAACCTGGACATGGGCCCCAACAAAGGCGACTTCGCCCGCGACTACGCCTATGGTGCGGACGTGAAGCCCAACGCCCCGCGCCGCGAAGCCACGTTCATGGGCATCCAGCGCGAAGGTGGCCGCGTGGCCACGCGCAACTACATCGGCATCTTGTCGAGCGTGAACTGCTCAGCCACGGCAGCACGGGCCATTGCAGCACATTTCTCGCGCCAAACCAATCCCGCTGCGTTGGCCGCCTTTCCAAATGTCGATGGCGTGGTGGCCCTGACCCACGGTACCGGCTGCGGCATGGACGGCGAAGGCCTGGGCATGCAATTGCTCGAACGCACCTTGGCCGGTTACGCCACCCACGCCAACTTCTGGGGCGTGCTGGTGGTGGGCTTGGGCTGCGAGGGCAACCAAATCAGCTCTTGGCTGGCGCACAGCAGCCTGCGTGAGGGTGAAACGCTCAAGACCTTCAACATCCAAGACACGGGTGGCACGGCCAAAACCGTGGCCAAAGGCATCGCGCTGATCGAGACCATGCTGCCCAAAGCCAATGCCGTGCAACGTGTGCAGTGCAGCGCGTCGCACATCACCATCGGCTTGCAATGCGGTGGCTCGGACGGCTATTCGGGCATCAGCGCCAACCCCGCCCTCGGCGCAGCGGTGGACCTGCTGGTGGCCCACGGTGGCACCGCCATCTTGTCGGAAACCCCGGAGATTTACGGTGCAGAACACCTGCTGACGCGCCGTGCCGTGCGCCAAGAGGTCGGCGAAAAACTGGTCTCGCGCATCAAATGGTGGGAGAACTACACCGCCATCAACGGCGGCGAGATGAACAACAACCCCTCGCCCGGCAACAAGGCAGGCGGCTTGACCACCATCTTGGAAAAATCCCTCGGTGCGGTGGCCAAAGGCGGCACCACCAACCTGGAAGCGGTGTACGAGTACGCCGAACCTGTCACGGCCAAAGGTTTTGTCTACATGGACACCCCGGGCTACGACCCGGTCAGTGCGACAGGCCAAGTGGCAGGTGGCGCCAACCTGATTTGCTTCACCACCGGACGTGGCAGCGCCTACGGCTGCGCCCCCTCGCCATCGCTCAAGCTCGCAACCAACACGGCCCTGTGGCAGCGGCAAGAAGAAGACATGGACATCAACTGCGGCGAAATCATCGACGGTGGCAGTTCGATCCAGGCCATGGGTGAGCGCATCTTCCAGATGATCCTGGATGCCGCGTCAGGCAAACCCACCAAGAGTGAGCAACACGGCTATGGCCAAAACGAGTTCGTGCCCTGGCAAGTGGGAGCGGTGATGTGATGGATTCCAAAGAAAAAACCATTTCTCGGCATGATTTAGAAGCCCAGATAGCTCTTATTTTGATAGCAGCAGGCAGTTTGAAGCCTGAAGCTGATGCGGTGGCAGCCAATCTGGTGATGGCCAATTTGAGTGGACACGACTCGCATGGCGTGGGCATGGTGCCGCGTTACGTCAATGCGGTGCTGGAAGGTGGCCTCAAGCCCAACACGGGCGTCAAGGTGTTGCTGGATTCGGGCAGTCTGTTGACCCTGGATGCCCAGCGTGGCTATGGCCAAATCACTGGCGTTCAGGCCATGGAGTTGGGCATGGCCCGCGCCAAGCAACACGGCAGCTGCATCATGACACTGGCCCAGTCGCACCACCTGGGTCGCATCGGCCACTTTGCCGAAATGGCAGTGGCACAAGGCTTGGTGTCGATTCATTTCGTCAACGTGCTGTCACGCCCTGTGGTCGCCCCCTGGGGTGGTGGTGACGGACGCTTTGGTACCAACCCTTGTTGCATCGGGATTCCAATGCCCGGTGAGGCGCCCTTCGTGCTCGACTTTGCGACAAGTCGCGTGGCCCAAGGCAAGATGCGCGTCGCACACAACAAAGGCCAAACCGTGCCTGAAGGCTACCTGATCGACGAGCAAGGTCGACCGACGACCAACCCAGGTGTCGTGGTCGTGCCGCAGCCCGGCGGCATGTTTGGTGCCTTGATGACCTTTGGCGAGCACAAAGGCTATGGCATGGCGATGGCCTGCGA
>CAZHDP010000091.1:7226-10109 GCA_964531605.1 uncultured Burkholderiaceae bacterium
CCGCACGTGTGGCACGTGAACGCGACGGCATTGCCATCGATGCCAGCACCTGGCAAGAAATCACCGCAGCAGGTCGCAAAGTTGGCCTCACCCTTTCCTGAATTCACCATGACCTCACTCCACACTTCCACACTGGCCGCAGCGGGCCAGCGTGGCGCCATCGTTCCCGCCTACGAGCGCCAGTCGCTCACCCCCAGCGTCGTGCACATCGGCTTGGGCGCATTCCACCGCGCCCACCAAGCCATGGTGTTTGACACGCTCTTGTCGCAAGGTGACCGCCGTTGGGGCGTGCTGGGTGTGGCCATGCGCAGCACCCAATTGGCCGATGCGCTGAAAGCCCAAGACGGCCTTTACGCGGTGCAGATCGCCAGCGTCAAAGGCATCCATTGGCACATCCCTGGCGCGATGGTGAACACCTGTGTGTTGGCTCGCGAACGTGACACCGTCGTCCAGGCCATCGCTGCCCCCGGCACCCGTTGGATCACGCTGACCGTCACGGAAAAGGGTTACACACCCGAGTTGGCTCAACTGATCGTGGCAGGCCTGACCCTGCGTCACGGCCAAGGCTTGCCGGGCTTGACCATCGCCAGCTGCGACAACCTGAGCCACAACGGCAAGCGTTTGCAAGCCGCCTGTGTCGCCGCCGCCAGTGGCATCTCTGCCGCCTTGGCCACGTGGGTGGACCAAGCCTGTGTGTTCCCGAACAGCATGGTGGACCGCATCGTGCCCGCTGCCACGCCCGAACGCCTGCAAGCCGCACGCGATGCGCTGGGTGTGCAAGACGCCGCGGCCTTGGGTACCGAGGGCTTTTGGGAATGGGTCATTGAAGACCGTTTTGCAGACCCCAGCGACGGCAAGGCCTTGGCCAGTGCTGGCGTCACGGTGGTCAACGATGTGGCGCCTTTTGAAGAGGCCAAATTGCGCATGCTCAACGGCAGCCATTCGGCCATGGCCAGCATGGGCGCTGTAGCCGGCTTGAAGGTGATTTGCGACTGCATCAGCCAGCCAGAGATCAAAACCTACGTGCGCAACATGATGACCGATGAGGTGGCACCTCACCTGTCCCGACCCGATTGGGCCGATTACCGCGAAGCCTTGTTGCAACGCTTTGCCAACCCCGAGCTGAAGCACAGCGTGCACCAGATCGCAATGGACAGCTCGCAAAAAATCCCGCAACGCTGGCCACCTACCGTGGCCCTGCAAATGCAAAAAGGCGCAAGCTTTGAGCACATCGCCTTTGCCGCCGCAGCTTGGATACGCTACCTGCAAGGACGCAATGAGGCAGGCGTCACTTACGCCTTGAGCGACCCGATGTCCGAGCAGCTTCAGCCTCTGGCGGTGGCCCACGCGAATGACCCAGCCGCTGGTGTGAAAGCGATCAGCGCCTTTGAAAGCGTGTGGGGCAAAGACTTGCCGACCAACGCCGCCTGGCAGGCACGTGTGACGCATTGGCTCACGCAAATCCATGCGCTGGGCGTGCTGAAAGCGGTGGCCAGCCTGAACCAGGCCCATGCCGCATCCAAATGATGAAGACCAAGCCACGAAGTTGAAGCCATGAAAATCACGAGTGCCCGCGTCATCGTCTGCAGCCCTGGCCGCAACTTTGTCACCCTGAAAATCGAGACCGACGAAGGCCTGACAGGCATTGGCGACGCCACGCTCAATGGACGTGAACTGTCCGTGGCCAGCTACCTCACCGATCACGTCATCCCCTGCCTGATCGGGCGCGATGCACACCAGATCGAAGACATCTGGCAATACCTTTACCGTGGCGCCTACTGGCGCCGTGGCCCGGTCACCATGAGCGCCATCGCCGCGGTAGACACTGCCCTGTGGGACATCAAAGCCAAAGCCGCTAACCTGCCGCTGTACCAACTGCTGGGCGGGCGCAGCCGCACCGGTGTGATGGTCTACGGCCACGCCAATGGCAAAGACATTGAGCAGACCGTGGACGAAGTGCTGCGCCACAAAGAGATGGGTTTCATGGCCATCCGCGCGCAATCTGGTGTGCCGGGCTTGGACAAGGTCTACGGTGTGGGCAAGGGCTCTGTCTTTTACGAACCTGCCGATGCCGACCTGCCCAGTGAGCATGACTGGAGCACCGAAAAATACCTGAACCACACGCCCAAACTGTTTGAAGCCGTGCGCGAGGCCGTTGGCCCTGACACGCATTTGCTGCATGACGTGCACCATCGCCTGACGCCCATCGAGGCAGCCCGCCTGGGCAAGTCATTGGAGCCGTACAAACTCTTTTGGATGGAAGACCCGACGCCCGCCGAAAACCAAGAGGCCTTCAAGCTCATCCGACAGCACACCACCACACCGATTGCCGTGGGTGAGATTTTCAACAGCATCTGGGACTGCAAAGACCTGATCCAAAACCAGCTGATCGACTACATCCGCACCACGGTCGTCCACGCTGGCGGCATCACCCACCTGCGTCGGATTGCCGATTTGGCCAGCCTGTACCAAGTGCGCACTGGGAGCCACGGTGCGACCGATTTGAGCCCTGTCTGCATGGGTGCCGCCCTGCACTTTGACACCTGGGTGCCCAACTTTGGCGTGCAAGAACTCATGCCCCACACGCCACTGGCCGATGAGGTGTTCCCGCACGATTACCACTACGACGGCAAAGGCCTGATGCACTGCGGCGAGAAGCCGGGGCATGGGGTAGAGATTGATGAGGTACTTGCGGCCAAGTACCCCTACAAGCGAGCCTATTTACCGGTCAATAGGCAGCAGCATGATGGGACCTTGTGGCATTGGTGACGAACGGATCTGTCACTCAGCGCTTGCTGGCCGACAGAACCTCGCTGCGTCCGCTGGCACCGTCCAACACCACTTTGACATGCGGTGTGGTCCACGTCAGCACGTAACTGCCGT
>CAZHDP010000092.1:0-10073 GCA_964531605.1 uncultured Burkholderiaceae bacterium
CAGGCCGTGGTTGCGCAGCATCAAAAAGTTGGCGTTGCCCAGGTCGGCTTGCAAACGCGGCTTTTCGTCGTCGCGCAAAGCCACGCCTTCGTAGTCGTGGTACGCCAAGCTGGCGAGCACAAAAGTGGATTGTTGGCTGATCGGCAAGACGCCACACTTTTGGGCGCTGACGGCCACGCCTGCTCGGCTGTGGGTGTGTAGCACGCAACCGGCGTTCTCACGGGCCTCGTGGATGCAGCTGTGGATGGTGAAGCCCGCAGGGTTGATCGGGAATTCAGACTCGGACAGCTTGTTGCAGGCCTGGTCGATCTTGACCAAACTGCTGGCCGTGATCTCGTCAAACATCAAACCATAGGGGTTGATCAGAAAGTGGTGCTCAGGCCCAGGGATGCGCGCGCTGATGTGGGTGTAGACCAGGTCGCTCCACCCGTAGTGGGCGACCAAGCGGTAAGCGGCAGCCAGGTCAACGCGCAACTGCCATTCTTCGGGGCTGACTTTGTCTTTGAGGGAGGGGATGTTCATGCTTGTCTCCGAGTGTGAAAGGGAATTCAGCCCCAAGGGTACGCTTTTGGGTCGCTTTGGGAAGTCAAGCAGCGGACAGGGGGGTGGTCAACGCCTCCAACCGGGTGAGGTAGGCGAGCGCGCTGCTGCGGTCGGTGGCGCACATGTCTGGTGCCGGCTGCAGTTGGCGGCACACGGCAGGCCGCGTGGGCAAACCAAAGAGACGACAACGCAGCGCATCGTCGAGCTGCACGCAGGGCACACCCGCCGGTTTGCCGTTGGGCATACCGGGGATGGGGCTGGAAATGGACGGTGCCGTGCAGCATGCACCGCACCCGGGGCGACAATCTGCTCTTATATTCATAGCATTAAGGTGAGCATGGACGTGCCGAAATGAAGGATTTGATGTGGGTTTTCGGGCCTGGAAGCCGCCTACGGCTGGGGTGGGCGTTCCAGTTTGCGAAACTCTGATTGTGCAAAACGGCCAGGGTGGTTCCAATGCACCGACATTGGAGTTGATTTTGACAAGCAAAACCCCTCATCCTGGCGCGCTCTCTGGCGTGCGCATCCTGGACATGGCCACGGTGGTGGCTGCCCCGTTTGGCGCGACCCTGTGTGCTGACCATGGCGCAGAAGTCATCAAGCTGGAGTTGCCAGATGGCAGCGACGCCTTGCGTGGCCTGCAACCGGTCAAAGACGGCGTGCCCCTCTGGTGGAAGGTAGGCAACCGGGGCAAGCGGGGGGTCACGCTTGATTTGCGCCAGCCTGAAGGCCAAGCGCTGTTGCTGAAGATGCTGCCCACCTTTGATGTGTTGGTAGAGAACTTCCGCACCGGCACCTTGGACCGTTGGGGGCTGAGCGCCGCGACCTTGTTTGCCGCCAACCCGCGCCTGATCATCGTGCGCGTGACCGGCTTTGGCCAAACCGGTCCCGAGCGATCTCGCCCCGGCTTTGCCCGCATTTTTGAAGCCAAGAGTGGATTCACCGGGCTGACAGGTGAAAAAGGGGGTACCCCTTTGCACATGAATTATCCGATGGGGGATGCGGTGGCAGGCTTGTTCACCGCCTTTGCCATCGCCGCCGAAGTGGCCCGCATGCGGGGCGACCCGCAAGCCCAAGGCGTGGAGGTGGACTTGTCGGCCACCGAGGCCCTGTTTCGCCTCTTGGACCCCTTGGCTGTGGAGCACGAGCAATTGGGGCAGGTGCGCCGGCCCGAAGGCAACTGCGCCAGTTACACGGCCCCGAGCAGCATGTACCGCAGCCAGGACGGCGTGCACTTTTCAATGGTGGCGTCATCCGACCCCATCTTTGCCCGCTTGGCGGCCTTGATGGGCCGCGATGAATGGCTCAAGGACGAGCGCTTTGCAACCAACCCTGCACGCGTGAAACACCTGGAGCCGCTCGACACGGCTTTGTTGGCTTGGTTTGCGACGCAACCGTTTGACGCCATCGCAGACCGGTTAGAGGCTGCAGGCGTGCCCTTCAACCGCGTCAACACCATCGCCGACATTGAACAAGACCCCCAGTTCATTGCCCGCGAAGCCATCGTGCGCCTGCCCGACCCGCTGTATGGCAGCCTGCCTGCGCCCTGTATCGTGCCCCGCGTGGCAGGGCGCACCTTGCCGATCCCCCGCACAGGTCCAGACGTCGGTGAGCACAATGAAGAGGTGTATGCCGAGTTCGGGCTGAGCGCCGAAGACGTTGCGGGATTGAAGGCGCGTGGGGTGATTTGACGGTGCTGCGTTCTTGGGGTGTCGATTGCTCGCCTGTCAAGCCACTGGAAAGGCCGCAACCAACTGCAGCAACTCTTGCTGGCGACGGGTGCCTGTTTTGTGCAGGATGGCGGACAGTTGGGAACGCACGGTGCTGAGCTCGGTTTGCAGCTGGCTGGCAATGTTTTTGGGCGAGTGTCCGTCCAACAGCAGGCCCAGCACTTTGTGTTCGGCTGGGGTCAGGGCGAACATCTGGCCGATGAGGCTCAATGGGTTGTGAGGGCGTTGCGTGGCATGGACCAACCAGACCACGCAACCCCGTTCGTTATGGCAAAGCGTGCCCGCCTCGCGGGGTGTGCTTGCCAATGCGTAGACCATGCCTTGGGGCGTGTGGAGGAGGCGGCCTGCAAACTGCCCGGCCAGCGCTTGTCTGCCTAAGGTGGTCAATGCGGTCATCAGTACCGGGTGCAGGTTGCGCTGGCTGAGCAGGGCCTCGGCGCTGCGGTTGGCAAAACGGATGCGGTGGTTGGCGTCGAGCAAGATGACACCTGCGGACACTTGGTCCAAGGCGGCTTCGTGCAGCATGTTTTGGGCGCGTGCGCGCAGCAACTCATGGTGCAGTGTGAGGCAGTGCTGCAGGTGGGGCAGGGCCTTTTGCAGCGCCGTCGTGACACCTTTTCCAAAGGGCCCCCGGCCAGGACGGCGGTAGAACGACAGCACCGTGGGTGGAACGCCTCGCGCGCTGTGCTCGTCAAACAGCACGGAGCACAACAGCGACTCTTGGTCCATGTGGCGCAGAAACTCGTTGTAGAACAAGGTTTTGCGCAACACTGAGGGGGAAACCAGTTGGTCGCCGCGTACAGCCAGGCCGGTTTGGTAGATGCCTTTGCGCTTGGCGGTGTCGTCCCACACATCGTGGCGGTGGTAGTAGTCGCCGTAGGCTTGCGCGGTGGCAAAGTCGTAGTTGTGGGCGTGCAGGGGTTGCAGTAAAAAATGGTCGCCGGGGCTGAACAACAGACCCGAGTCGGCACCCAGTGCGGTGGCCATGTGCGACACCACGCCGTTCCACTGGTGGGCGTCACCAGCAGCGCGGTAGGCGTGTTCGACAAGGCCGGTCAAGGCGCTGGTGGTCATGCAAGACAGTTTGAGCTCACTGGGCGGGGCTCAGAACAACACCAGCTCCACCCTTCGGTTTTTGGCGCGGCCCGCCTCTGTTTCGTTGGTGGACACGGGGGCCAGCGATGAGACACCGTTGGCCGTGAGCCGCGTTGCCGCCACGCTGTGTTGTTGCATCAAGGCGTCACGCACGGCGGTGGCACGCAGGCGTGACAGGGCCAGGTTGGCGTCCAGTCCGCCTTGGTTGTCGGTGTGGCCCACCACGTGGAGCTTCAGGTTGGGGCTGTCTTTCATCAGCTTGCCGATTTCAGCGAGCGACGCGGCGGACTCGGGCTTGATGAGGGCTTTGCCGCTGTCAAACAAAATGCCATAAATCGCGACCTTGCCCGTGGCCGTGAGGGATTGGTTCATCTCGCTGGCCGAGACGGTGCTCATTTGCTGTTCCATGCCCTTGGTTTGCACACGGAACACCAGCACCGAGGTGTGCCTGTCAAACTCGTCGGCACAGGGCAGCGCATAGCCTTTGACCACCGGCTGCCAGGTCATCACCGACACGGTTTCGCCGCTGCTGGGGTTGTCCAGCAAGGCGTAGCGCAGGCCGGTGATTTCTTGCCCGCCACCCAGGCACTGGGCCAGGGTGCCACGCACCGCAAAGGGCAGTTCGCCGGGGGCGTTGAACAGGGCTTGCCAGAACGCGCTGCCGCGCGAGATGCCGTAGGTGCTGTCGTCGCCGCACTGGGTGGTTTGGCATTCGTAGACGGGGGTGAACCCGCTGGCCTTGAGCTCGCTTTGGTAATTGCGCAGTACCTCCAACGGGCTGCGCTGGGCCGGGGTGGTGTACATCAGGGCGCTGCGCTGACCGGCGCGTTTGACGGATTTAGGCGCTTGCACGCCTTTGTCGTTGGTGACCAGCGGGCTGGCTGGGAAGGCCACTTCGTCGTATTTGATGTCTTGGCGGAACAGCAGCAGCGCGCCGGTGTAGCGTTTGATGCCAGGCAAGTCATCGAGCTTGGCGACGTCTTTGGTGGGGAAGCTGTCTTGTGCCAGCGCGGTCGCGCCTGTCGCAGCAAGCGACAGTGCGACACAGGCCGCTCGCAGTGAATCTTTGAGTGATGGCATGTCCGTATCCTCCCTGAGTTGAGCGCTTTATGTCATGTGAAACGTCTGCCATTGCACTTCATGGCCGTCATCCACTGACCTTACATCACCTGCGCCTGGGTGCCTATCCTTCATGTGAAGGATGCCGCGTCAATGCCAAAAGTTCACACTGGCGCTGAGGTGCTGGCCATGACCAGTGTCGGTTTAACCCGTCATGCTTTGGAGATGTTGACCCATGAAATTGAAGCCCTTGTTCCTTGGACTGGCCTGTGCGTGGATGGCCACGTTGTCACCTGCACATGCGGATGCCGCGGACCCGGTCGACCCCGATCGGCTCAAGCCCTTTTTGCCTGTGGCCTGGGGTGGCCTGGAGCGCCGTTCGGTGGAAGGCAAAAAGAGCAAGACCATGACGGGTCCGCGCAGTGAGGTCGAGGGGTACTACAAAGCAGGGTTCAATGGTCCAGGTCGTCTGGAGTTGATCATCACGCTGAGTGACGAAGGCGCAGAGGGCGCCAAGTTCGCGAAGGCCTATGGCTATGACTACCTGAAGAAAGACGTGACCAACGATTCGCAGAAAACGCTGGTCATCGATGGTCGGCGCTTGTTGATGACCGAAAGCACCAAAACCAGCTTCATGCTGGAAACCCTGGTGGGTGATCGATTTGGTTTCCGCCTGAGCTGTGTGAATGCCACGGAGGCGCAATGCACAGGCGCGTTGGCGAAGATCAACTTGGCAGGGTTGGGGCAGCTCAAACCTTGAGGGGCGGGATGGCCGTTCTCACCACCGGAAACGGCGGCAGCCCCGCCAGGATGGCGCGGCCGTAGCGCATGGTCACCAAGCGGGTGTCGCACACGGTGATGACGGCTTTGTCGGTCACGGTGCGAACACCGCGTCCGGCCCATTGCGCGAGCTTCATGCCTGCGCGTGGCACCGACAGTTCGTTGAACGGGTCACGACCTTGTGCGGTGAGCCATTCCGCAAGCGCTTCTTCTACGGGTGAATTGGGCGGCGTGAAAGGCAGTTTGTCGATGATCACGTGCTCACACAGCTCACCGGGCAAGTCGATGCCTTCGCCAAAGGATTGCAGGCCAAAGATGATGCTGCGCTCGCCCGCGATGATGCGGCGGCTGTGGTCTTTGAGCAGCTCGGTGCGGGAACGGTCGCCTTGGACTTGCACTTGGTTGAGCAGGTCGCGCGGCAGGGCCGCGTGGCAGGCTTGCATTTGGCGGCGTGAGGTGAACAACACCAGTTGGCCGTGTTGGTGCTCGCGCAGCAGGGCAGGCAGCTTCTCACACAGCTCGTCTGAAAACCCAGGGCTTTTGGGCGAGTGCACCATGGGCGCGATGCGCAGCTCGCCTTGGGTGGCGTAATCGAATGGCGAGGCCACCACCAGGGCGGTGCGGTCGGGGTAACGGTTGATGCCACTCAGGCGGTCAAAGAAGTCAAAGCTGCCGCAGGCCGTGAGCGTGGCCGAGGTGCAGACGGCGGCGCTGACTTTTTTCCAGAGGTTGTTCGACAACACTTGTGCGGCGGTCATGGGGCTGGCGCAGAACGCGGCGTCAGCACCGCCCATGATGGCGGCACCCGGGATGCGGCTTTTGGGCGGCTCGATCCATTCCATCCATTTGGCCCAAGGGACTTTGTCGTGGGTGGCCCAGGCTTTGAAGAGTTGTTCCAGTGTGTCCAGCCGGGCCAGGTACACGCCCAGTTCGACACCGGCGCGGCTTTGTTCGTTGCGTTCGGCGGGCGACAGCGATTCGTCGCTGTCCATCAAGGCGTCGGCCACGGTCGTGACCACTGCCGTGATGGCCTTCAGCACCGCGGCGAGTTGCTCGCACTCGGGCACCAGGTCGTCAGGGATGCGCCCTTGCGAGAAGCGGTGGGAAGGCTTGTCTGCACTGACCAATTCGGCGTCTTGCCAATAGCGCTCCAGCGTGGCCAGCCGGTCCGTGCAATCGGTGATGAGTTGTGCGAAGGCCACCGGGTCAGGCCGGGTGGAGGCGGGCAGTGCCCGGCTGTGCCGAATCGCCAAGGTGCGCAAACTGGTGAGCAGTTTGACGCTGGTGCCCACGCGGGCGCGGTAAGAGAACTGGTCGCCTGCGATTTGGGGCAGGTGGTGCGCCTCATCGAACACAAACAGGGTGTTGGCCGGGTCGATGAGGGTGCTGTCGGTTTGCAGCGTGGCGAGGATCAGTGCGTGGTTGGCCACTTGCAGCGTGGCGTTGGCGGCTTGGCGGCGGGCCCGGAAGAAGGCGCAGCTTTTGAAGAACTCGCATTGCCCGCCGTTGCAGGCGTGGGCGTTGGCTTGCACTTGCTGCCAATCGGCGTTCTCGGGCGGTTGCTCCAGGCTGTCGATGTCGCCGTCCCATTTGCCGCTGTGCAGGCGTTTGGACACGTTCTTGAACCAGCGCAGGGCTTCGGCCCGGTCACGCGGCACACCGGGGGCTTGCCAGCGGCCACCGCCGAAGCCGTCTTGCAGCTCTTCGGGCAACAGGCCGTCTTGCTCTTCGTCGTTGATGGCGCCTTCCAGGCGGCTTTCGCAGATGTAGCGGGCGCGGCCTTTGAGGATGTCGAATTTGAGGTCCGGCACGATCTCGGCCAGGCGCGGCAGGTCTTTCTGGAACAGCTGCTCTTGCAAGGCCACCGTGGCCGTGGAGACGATGACTGTTTTGTTCAGCAGCTCCGACGCCACAATGGCCGCGAGGCAGTAGGCCACGGTTTTGCCGGTGCCGGTGCCGGCCTCCAGCTGCGCCAGGTTGTGGCCCGTGCGCTGCTCGTCGTCTGCGCCTTTGGCATTCAAGAAGGTTTGCAGGGCCGCCTGCATCATCTGGTGCTGACCAGGCCGGGCGATGAAGCCGGGCCAGGATTTGGCCACTTCTGCGTACAGGTGGTCCAACCTCGCTTGGGCTTTCTCCATCAAAGCGGGGGTGACTTTCGGTGGTGTGGCGGGCGAGGCGTCAGGGGACGTGTCAGGGGACGTGTCAGATGACGTGTCTGCTGAGGTGTGTAGGGCGGGAGGCAAACTCATCCGGCTTATTATTGATGACGAAACCACGCAACGAGGGGCCCCGACATGTCGATTCAACGCTTTGTGACGCAACCGATCCCAGGGCAACGGCCTGGCACGTCGGGTTTGCGCAAAAAGGTCACCGTTTTTCAGCAGCCGATGTACTTGGAAAACTTTGTGCAAGCGTTGTTTGACGAGCTCAATGCCGCTCAGGCCGACGGTGCTGCGTTGCAAGGGCAGACCTTGGTGCTGGGCGGTGATGGTCGGTACCACAACCGTGCGGCGGTTCAAACCATTTTGAAGCTGGCGGCGGCCAATGGCGTGGCGCGCGTGCTCTTGGGGCAGGGCGGCATCTTGTCCACGCCAGCGGTCAGCGCGGTCATCCGGCGGCATGGGGCGTTTGGGGGCATCGTGCTGTCGGCCAGCCACAACCCGGGCGGGCCGGAGGGTGATTTCGGCATCAAGTACAACGCCAGCAATGGTGGCCCCGCCACCGAGACGTTGACGGAGGCGGTGTACCGGCGAACCTTGGCGCTGAAAGAGGTGCGCATCAGTGACGCCCCAGACATCGGCATCGACCGCTTGGGCATGCAGGCCGTTGAGCAGATGCAGGTGGCCGTGATCGACCCGGTGGCCGACTATGCGGCCGTGATGCGCGAACTGTTTGACTTTGACCTGTTGCGGGGCATGTTCCAGCGTGGCTTCACCATGCGCTTTGATGCCATGCATGCCGTCGGTGGGCCCTACGCGAAAGCGATCTTGGAAGGCGAACTGGGTGCGCCCATGGGCACGGTGGTGAATGCCGTGCCTTTGGAAGATTTTGGTGGCTTGCACCCTGACCCCAACCCGGTCAATGCGCAGGACCTGATCCAGCACATGACCGCGCTGACAGCGGACGTGGCCACGCCTCAATTTGGCGCCGCTTCAGATGGCGATGCCGACCGCAACATGGTGGTGGGTCGCAACTTTGTGGTGAGCCCGTCTGACAGCTTGGCGGTGTTGACCGCGCATGCCACCCGTGTGCCAGGTTATGCCCAGGGGTTGGCTGGCGTCGCGCGGTCCATGCCCACGTCGTGTGCGGTAGACCGTGTCGCGCTAGCCTTGGGCATCCCATGCTACGAGACGCCCACGGGCTGGAAGTTTTTCGGCAACCTGCTCGATGCCGGCAAGGTGACCTTGTGCGGCGAAGAGAGCTACGGGACGGGGTCCAACCACGTTCGGGAGAAAGACGGATTGTGGGCGGTGCTGTTTTGGTTGAGTATTCAAGGGGTGACAGGGCAGTCGGTTGAAGAGTTAGTGTGCGCTCACTGGCGACAATATGGCCGTAATGTCTATTCTCGTCACGATTACGAGGGCATTCCCACGGCTGTTGCCGACGCATTGATGGCTGATTTGCGCTTGGCACTGCCGGGACTTCAAGGCCAGTCTTTTGGCGCCAGAAGCATCGTGACCGCCGATGATTTTGCCTACACCGACCCGGTGGACGGCTCTGTGTCTCGCCAGCAAGGGGTGCGTTTGCTGTTTGACGACTGTGCTCGGGTGGTGTTCCGTTTGTCAGGCACAGGCACGGACGGGGCGACCTTGCGGGTGTATCTGGAGCGCTACTTGACAGAACCGACCCAATTTGATGTGCCGGTGCAGCAAGCTTTGGCGGATTTGGTGGCCGTCGCGCAGCGCGTGGCTGGCATCACCGCACGCACGGGCATGGCCCAGCCCAGCGTGATGACCTGAGGCACACGCCTCATGGATGACCCTCAAAAACAGGGGGTCGCGATAAAATGCCGCCCTTGCCCGCTCCCCTTGAAGAAACCAAAGTACCGACATGAACTATCCCCAAGAATTTGACGTGATCGTGGTGGGCGGCGGACACGCTGGCACCGAGGCCGCCTTGGCCGCTGCCCGCATGGGTTGCAAGACCTTGCTGCTGTCGCACAACATCGAAACCTTGGGGCAGATGAGTTGCAACCCTTCCATCGGCGGCATAGGCAAAGGGCATCTGGTGAAAGAGGTGGATGCTTTGGGCGGGGCCATGGGCATTGCCACCGACGAGGGCGGCATTCAGTTCCGTATCCTCAATTCCAGCAAAGGCCCGGCCGTGCGCGCCACGCGGGCACAGGCGGACCGGATTTTGTACAAAGCCGCGATACGCCGACGGTTGGAAAACCAACCTAACCTGTGGCTGTTCCAACAAGCCGTGGATGACCTGATGGTGGAGGGCGATCGGGTGGTGGGCGCCGTCACCCAAGTGGGCATCCGCTTTCGCAGCCGCACGGTGGTGCTCACGGCGGGCACCTTCCTTGATGGCAAGATCCATGTCGGCTTGAACAATTATTCAGCCGGTCGGGCGGGCGACCCACCGGCGGTGAGCTTGTCGGCTCGACTCAAAGAGTTGAAGTTGCCACAGGGCCGATTGAAGACCGGCACGCCGCCGCGCCTGGATGGCCGCACCATCGATTTCAGCAAATGCACCGAGCAACCCGGTGACGGCATGCCCGGTGGGATGGGTGACGCGGTGCCGGTGTTCAGCTTCATGGGCAGGGCGGACATGCACCCGCAGCAGATGCCTTGCTGGATCACCCACACCAACGCGCGCACCCATGAGATCATCCGCTCGGGTTTTGACCGCAGCCCCATGTTC
>CAZHDP010000093.1:0-10004 GCA_964531605.1 uncultured Burkholderiaceae bacterium
CTTGTTGTTGGTGCTGGTGCCACCGCCGGTACCGACGTCAGGGTTTACTGCGGCTTCGAGCCAGAAATTGGCGTTCAAACCGCCACCCAGGTCTTCCTTGCCGCGGAAGCCCAAACGGCTGGAGGAGTTGCCGTCCGTGTTGACGGTGTTGATGGAGCCGGAGCCACTGGCCCGTGCGCTCAGCACGCCGATGTCCAAGATACCAAAGGTTTCAACGCTGGACTGGGCCAACGCCACGTTGCTGAGAGAAGCCAGGGCCGCGATGGCCAGGGTCAGTTGAGTCTTTTTCATGTGTGTGAGTCTCGGTTGGAAAAGGTATGGGGGCTACACCCGTGATTTTCGCGATGTAAAGTGACTGTTCAGAAATTTCCTTTTGATATTGCACACAATCAGTGCAAGCTGGTTGTGTAATAACAACAAATGATGCCGTCCGCGATCCAGGCTCAAGCCCGATAGAATGGTTGTGCACTGCAACAAATTGCCCATGATTTCCAACACGGCCAAAGAAGTTTTCATTTTGGGCATGACCCATGAGGGTAAGTCCTTTCGCCCCAGTGACTGGTCAGAGCGATTGGCTGGGGTGATGAGTTCGTTCCGCCCTGGTGGCGTGCAGCCCGGCAGTCATTTAAGCTACTCCCCTTGGTGCGTGCCAACCACGCTGAATGGCGTCAGGTGTGTCGTGGTCCAGCGGGCGTTGCGAGATGCAGAGCCCATGGCTTGGGACTTTTGCTTGAACTTTGCCAAAGACAACGATTTGCAGGTCGTCGAAGCCTGCCTGATGCCTGACGCGCGCTGAGTGCATTCTGACGCGCCCATGAAAAAACCGCCCTAGGGCGGTTTTTTACTTTGCTGGCAGCGCACCCGTTACAAACGGCAGGGCAACTGGGTTACCCTGGGCTTATGACTTGGGTTCAGGCTGCTTTGGGAGCGGCCAGGGCCAAGGCTTTCACCTTGGTGGACAGGCGGCTCTTGTCGCGAGCAGCCTTGTTCTTGTGGAAGATGCCTTTGTCGGCCACGGTGTCAACCACGGCTTGCATCTTGGCAAACAATTCAGTTGCCTTGGTCTTGTCGCCAGCCAGAACAGCCTTTTCGACGTTCTTGACTGCGGTACGGTACTTGGAGCGCAGCGAGGTGTTCGCGGCGTTGATTTTGATGTCCTGGCGGACGCGTTTACGACCGGACGCCAGGCGGGGGTTTTTCTTTTTGGGTTTGGCTGATGCCATGATGTATTCCTTAGGGGTTTGAGGATGTTGCCAGCAAAGCCTTCTATTCTAGCAGACAGCTACACTTAGGCACTGTGAGTCTTTTTAAAACTGCTTCTGTCGTTTCGCTGTTGACCCTGGCATCCCGTGTCACGGGGCTGATCCGAGACCTGCTGATCGCTTCGGTGTTTGGTGCCTCGGCCATGACCGACGCGTTCAATGTCGCTTGGCGGATCCCCAATTTGTTCCGGCGGTGGTTTGCCGAGGGTGCGTTTACCCAGGCCTTTGTGCCACTGTTGGCGGCCACACGGGAAGAGCAAGGGGAGGAGGCCACGCAACGGTTGATACAACGAACGGCGACGGTCTTGTTTTGGGCGCTGCTGGTGTTGAGTTTCCTGGGCGTGCTTTTCGCCCCAGTGTTGGTCTGGATGACAGCCAGTGGATTGCGACAGGGCCACGACGCGGCGGTGTTGATGACCCGTTGGATGTTCCCCTACATCATGTTCATGTCGTTGGTGGCGCTGGCGGCCGGTGTATTGAACACCTGGAAGCGTTTTGCCATCCCTGCGGCCACGCCTGTGTTGCTCAACATTTGCTGGATTGGCGCGGCTTGGTGGGGGTCGCCATGGTTCGAGAGGCAAGGCATTGAGCCCATCTTTGCGGTGTGTGGAGGGGTGATGCTGGGCGGAGCCCTGCAGTTGCTGACCCAGGTGTTGGCACTGCGTCGAATGGGTTTGCTGCCGCGCGTTGGCCTGACGCCGTCTTCGGTCCGTGTCGCTTGGCAAGACAGTGCCACGCGCACGATTGCGCGTCGGATGTTGCCTGCCATCATTGGCGGTAGCGTGGCGCAGATCTCCTTGCTGATCAACACCCAAATCGCTTCTCGTCTGGAGCCGGGCAGCGTCAGTTGGTTGAGCTATGCGGACCGTTTCATGGAACTGCCCGTTGGTTTGTTGGGGGTGGCTTTGGGGGTGGTGTTGATGCCCCAGTTGACGTCAGCCAAGGCCAGTGGCGAGACCCAAAAGTACTCGGACATGCTCGATTGGGGTTTGCGGGTGGTGGTCTTGCTGGCCGTGCCGTGTGCCGTCGCTTTGTTGACGTTTGCGGTTCCTGTGGTGTCCACCATGTTTCACCGAGGTGCGTTCGGTGCCCGGGACGTGGAGCAAACAGCATTGGCATTGATGGGGTGGGGCGTGGGTGTGCTGGGGCTGGTTGCGATCAAGGTGCTGGCATCTGGCTTTTATGCCAACCAAGACGTGAAAACCCCCATGTGGATTGCGATGGGTGTGTTGGTGCTGACCCAGGCACTCAATGTCTTATTTGTCCCTGCTTTTGCTCAGGCTGGGTTGTCTTTGTCCATTGGGCTTGGTGCCATGGTGAACGCCTTGTGGCTGTTGATCGGGCTCATCCGGCGGGGCAGTTACCGCCCCAGGGCTGGTTGGTGGGCCTACAGTTTGCAAGTGCTGGCTGCGAGTGCGCTCATGGCAGTGTTTTTGATGTGGGCCTCACACGCTGTGCCGTGGGTCTCCTTGAAAGGTGACGAGTTGACGCGCATCGCGTACTTCGCGGGCTGTGTGATGGGTGCCGTTGTGCTTTATTTTGGTGCGTTGTGGGCTGCAGGGTTGCAGCTGCGCCAGTTGCTCAAGCGCTGAGGCGTTTGACCTGCGGTTTTTGGCACTTGCGTTTTTCAGGGAATCACCTTCATGACCATTTCCTTTGCCGTTCCCACGCCCTTGGACTACTTTGCGAGCCTGGTTCAGAGCGACGAGGGCTTTCCATTGCTGGAAGCCGCCGCTTCGCTGGCGCAGGGTGAGTATCCTGATGTCGACACCCAGCAGGTTTTGGGCGATGTGGATCAATGGGTCGCGCGGCTCAAGCGCCGCATACCGTCTGACGCGCCAAGCTTGCAGAAATTGCGGTTGCTGAACCAGTTTTTTTTCCATGAGCTGAATTTCGCGGGCAACGTCAACCACTATTACGATCCCGACAACAGTTTCATCCACGTGGTGATGCGCACGCGCAAGGGCATCCCGATCACCTTGGCGGTGTTGTGGCTGGAGCTTGCCCAAGCATTGGGTTTGCAAGCGACGGGCATAGGTTTCCCGGGCCACTTCATGGTCAAGGTCAGCTTGCCCCATGGGCAGGTGGTGTTGGACCCGTTCACGGGACAATCCTTGAGCCGTGAAGACCTCTCAGAGCGCTTGGAGCCTGTGAGGCGCAAAAGTGGTTTGACAGACGAAGCTGAGGTGCCGTTGGCGCTGTACTTGCAGGCCGAATCACCCCGGTACACGATTGCCAGGATGTTGCGCAACCTCAAGGAAATACACCGGGCTCAAGAGGATTGGCCGCGTTTTATCAGCGTGGTTGACCGGCTGGTGATTTTGCTGCCCGAAAGGTGGGGTGAGCGCCGTGATCGGGGGCTGGCGTTGGCCGAGTTGGGGCGCACCACTGAGGCCGTCAGCGATCTCGACATTTACCTGGCGCGAGCGCTTGATGCACTGGACCGTGACGCGATTGCACAGCGCGTCACAGAACTGCGTAAAACGCTGAGCTGACTCCCCTGTGGCTCAGCTGACGGTGACGGCCGCCCCGTCACCTTGGGCTGCGATGGCTCCGATCACATAGACCGTTTCGCCGCTGGCACGCAAAAACTCTGCGCAGGCCTGGGCTTGGTCGGCTGCAATGACCACCACCATGCCGATGCCGTTGTTGAAGGTTCGGTTCATTTCGATGTCGTCGATGCCCGCTGTTGTTTGCAACCAAGCGAACAACTCGGTCTGAGGCCAACTGCCCTTCACCAAATGTGCTGCAGTGCCTTGCGGTAACACGCGGGGGATGTTCTCCAGCAATCCGCCGCCCGTGATGTGCGCCAAAGCCTTGATAGGGTGCTGTGCCAGCGCTGCCAACACGTTCTTCACGTACAAGCGCGTGGGCTCCATCAAAGCCTGTTTGAAAGGCTTGCCATCCAGGCTGGTGGGTGTTTGGCTGCCTGCGCGTTCAATGCATTTGCGCACCAGGCTGAACCCGTTGGAGTGCACGCCGCTGCTGGCCAAGCCCAGCACCACATCACCAGCTTGCACGTTTTGACCCGTCAGGATTTTGGACTTTTCAACGGCACCCACTGCAAATCCCGCCAGGTCGTATTCTCCTGCGGGGTACATGCCCGGCATTTCGGCGGTTTCTCCACCGATCAGTGCACAACCCGACAATTCGCAACCCTTGGCAATGCCGCCGACCACGGCTGCCGCGGTGTCCACATCCAACTTGCCACAGGCAAAGTAGTCCAAAAAGAACAAAGGTTCTGCACCCTGCACCAAGACATCGTTCACGCTCATGGCGACCAAATCGATGCCCACAGTGTCATGCATGTTCCATTCGAAAGCCAACTTGAGTTTGGTGCCCACACCATCGGTGCCGCTGACCAGCACGGGCTCTTTGTAGCGCTTGGGAACTTCAAACAGCGCACCAAAGCCACCGATCCCAGCCAAAACGCCTTCACGCATGGTTTTCTTGGCCAGCGGTTTGATGCGTTCCACGAGAGCATCGCCCGCGTCAATGTCAACACCAGCGTCTTTGTAGGACAAGGCAGAAGTGGAAGTGTGAGTGCTCATGAGGGGAGGTCCGGTCAACAGGCGTAGGAGGGTGGGGTAAGGCTTGCAGCAAGGCTGGGAGCGTGTGCGCAATAGCCCGATAGAATTTGCTTTGATTTTACGGGTTACGCAGCCCTTGACCGCGCGCTTCGAAATAACTTACCTTCTCCATGTCATTGAACACCACTCAAAAGCGTGCCGTTTACTGGGCTGCCATTGCCTTGGTCGCGGTGTGGCTGTTTTGGGTACTCAACGCCGTGTTGACACCTTTTGTGGTGGCTGCGGTGCTGGCATACGCGTTGACCCCTCTCGTCAATGCGTTGGACCATGCGGGCAAAGGGCGCATTCCCCGTGTGCTGGCCGTGGTGGTGGTTGAGGCCTTGTTCTTGTTGGCAGCTTTGGGTGTGGTGTTGTTGATCGTCCCGATCTTGACCAAAGAAATTCCTCAAATGCGGCAGCAACTGCCCCAATTGTTTGACAGCGTCAACGCCTGGCTCAAGCCCCAATTTGCCACCTGGGGCTTGCCGGTGTCATTGGAGTTGGCCAGCTTGAAAACCTTGGTGCTGAAATACCTGGATGCCAATGGCGAAGATCTCTTTGCGTCCGTGCTGTCCTCGCTCAAGCTGGGGGGCAGTGTGGCCATGGCTTTGGTCAGCAATGCGGTGTTGATTCCGGTAGCCCTGTTTTACCTGTTGATGGAGTGGAGTGCCTTCATCGGCAGCCTGTTGGCGTTGGTGCCCCCTCGTTTCCGCAGCGCCGTGGACAGCTTCACCCACGAGTCGGATGCCGTGCTGGGCCAGTACCTGCGGGGGCAGCTGCTGGTGATGCTCACGCTGTCGGTGTTTTACAGCGTTGGCTTGGCGTTGTTTGGTTTGGAATTGGCGTTGCCGATTGGCGTTTTCACAGGCTTAGCGGTGTTTGTGCCTTACCTGGGCTTTGGCATCGGCCTGGTGTTGGCGGCCTTGGCGGGGGCATTGCAATTCGCGTCCATCAAAGCCTTGCTCATGGTCGGCGTTGTGTTTGGTCTGGGGCAGATCATCGAGAGCTTTGTGCTCACGCCGCGTCTGGTGGGGGAGCGCATTGGCTTGCACCCCTTGGCGGTGATTTTTGCGCTGCTGGCGTTTGGTCAGTTGATGGGTTTTGTGGGCATTTTGATTGCTTTGCCTACCAGCGCCGTGCTGCTGGTGGCGATTCGTCGTTTGCGAACGGGTTATTTGCAAAGCAAGCTCTACCAATCTGACGTGCAAGGCCATTCGCCATGATGAAGCAATTGGCCTTGGACATCGGCTTGGGCACTGGCCCCACACTCGCCAATTTTTTTGCCGGTCCCAACGAGGCCGCGCTCAAACACCTGCAACTGTGGGTCAGCAATCCCCTGCGTTCTCCCGTGCCGGTGTACCTGTGGGGCGACTCTGCCAGCGGCAAGACGCATTTGCTGAAAGCTGTTCGAGAAGCCCTGCGAGAGCAGGGCGCCAGTGTCGGTTGGCTCGACAGCAGCTTGTTGGAGCCCCCTGAATACGAAGAGCATTGGTCCATGGTGCTGATCGACGACGTGCAGCACTTCACCGCCGTTCAGCAGCACGCGGCATTCAACTGGTTTGTCAACGCGCAGACCCACCAGCGAGGCGTGCTGTGCGCCGGTCAACTGCCACCTGCCGATTTGAAGCTGCGTGAGGACCTGCGCACCCGTCTGGGTTGGGGCCATGTGTTTCATTTACAGGTATTGACCGAAACCGAACGGCGCGCTGTGTTGCGGCAGGAAGCGGATGCGCGAGGCGTCTTTTTAGGGGACGACGTGATGGACTTCATGCTCAGCCGCTTTTCCCGTGACCTGGGCAGTTTGATGCAGTTGCTGGAGCAATTGGATGTCTACGCCTTGCAAAGCAAGCGCGCCATCACCATTCCCTTGATCAAAGCCATGTTGGAGAATTTGTGACTGCCGTCAAACACCCCGTCAAACTGACCTTGTTTGACCTTGACCACACCCTGATACCGATTGATTCGGACTACTCATGGGGCGTGTTCACCACTGAAATCGGTTGGACAGACCCGGTCGAGTTCCAGCGCAAAAACGACGAATTTTTTGCGCACTACAAAGCAGGCACCCTAGACATCGCAGACTACGTGCGCTTTGCCACCGAGGCCATCCGCTTGAAAGGGCCGCAAGCCTCGGCATTGGCGCACGAACGGTTCATGCGTGAAGTGATTGCGCCGGTGCTGTTGCCTGAGTCCCTGGCTTTGGTGCAGCAGCACCGCGACGCGGGCGAAACGGTGATGATCGTCACGGCCACCAACGAGTTCGTGGCGAGGCCTATTGCTGGTCTCTTTGGTGTTGATGAGTTCATTGCGGTTGAGCTTGAGCGCGATACCGCTGTGGATGGCTCGGGTTGGCTAACCGGCAATATCCGAGGTGTGCCTTCGGCCCGTGAAGGCAAAGTTGTTCGCGTCGAACAGTGGCTGGCTGACCGTGGCTTGGATTGGCAAACGGTTGAAACACGCTTTTACAGCGATTCGATCAACGACCTCAGCCTCCTCGAAAAGGTAAACTTCCCTGTTGCCACCAACCCAGACGACCGTTTGCGTGAAGTGGCCACGGCACGTGGCTGGCCGATACTTGACCTGTTCGTCAAGCGCTGAACTTGCCCCCTTCTTTTGCTCGTAACGGGCCTTCATGATCAAAAAATTCATAGACAAACTGCTTGGCAAGACCAGCAGCACCTCGGCCAAAACCAAGCTCGGCAAGCCTGAAGATTGGGGCTTTGACGTCCATCGCATAGACCCCTCTTTGGTCGATGAGCGCGCGGCCAATGTGGTTCACACCCTCAAGCGGGGGGGCTACGATGCCTACATCGTCGGGGGGGCCGTGCGCGATTTGCTGCTGGGCTTGCGCCCTAAAGATTTTGATGTGGCCACCAACGCCACGCCTGAGCAAGTCAAGGCTCTGTTCCGGCGCGCGTTCATCATCGGGCGGCGTTTTCGCATCGTGCACGTGGTGTTCGGTCGCGGCCGCCAGGACCGTGGTTTGAGCGAAGTGATCGAAGTGTCCACCTTTCGTGCCCTGCTTGACAGCGCAGACGCAAGCCAGGTCAAAGGCAACGAAAGCAGTTCGAAGCGCGAGTTGGCAGGCATGACCCATGCGGTGGACGGTGCCGGGCGCGTGTTGCGCGACAACGTGTGGGGCAGCTTGCAAGAAGACGCTGCACGCCGCGACTTCACCGTGAATGCGATGTACTACGACCCCGAAGCCCAGGTGGTGGTCGATTACCACGGCGGTTTCAAAGACGCGCAAAAGAAAGTGCTGCGCATGATCGGAGACCCGGCAGCCCGTTACCGCGAAGACCCAGTGCGCATCATTCGCGCTGCCCGCTTCGCCGCCAAACTCAGCCCTCTGGGGTTCAAATTGGACCCCAAAACGGCGGCACCTCTGGCCACCAGCAAAGCGTTGTTGGCCGATGTGCCACAAAGCCGGCTGTTTGACGAGATGCTCAAACTGTTGCAAACCGGGCACGCTTTGGCCACCGTGGCACAGTTGAAGCTGTTGGGCTTGGAGCGTGGCATCTACCCGCTGTTGGACGTGGTCGTTGAGCGCGCTGATCAACCTTTTGTGAAGGCGGCGCTGTCCGATACCGACCGCCGGGTGAGTGAAGGCAAGCCTGTTGCCCCCAGCTTCTTGCTGGCCTGCGTGCTGTGGGCCGATGTGCGCGACGGTTGGTCGGCACGGCAAGCCCAGGGGCAGCATGCTTCACCTGCCCTGCAAGATGCGGTAGACGATGTTTTCAATGCCCGCATTGGTGACGTGTCTGGGCGCGGAAAGCTCGGCGCAGACATGCGCGACATCTGGATGATGCAGCCTCGTTTTGACAAGCGGTCTGGATCAGGTCCTTTTTCCATGGTGGACCAGCCACGGTTCAGAGCCGGTTTTGATTTTTTACGTCTCCGTGCTGGCAGCGGCGAGGTCGCAGAAGAACTGGGCACGTGGTGGGAATCGTTTTCGCTGGCCGATGATGCGCAGCGCGAAAGTCTGCTGCGCCAGGTCCGCGAGTCCCAAGGTCGTCCCAAAGGCCCGGTCCGCGTGCACCGTGCACCTGCGTCCAAACCGCTCGCAGACCCTTCTTCGCCTCTCACCGCGCCACATGTGGGTGGCGAGGCAACGACATCAGGGCTGGGTGAAGGAGAGGCTGCACCCAAGAAGCGCCGTCGACGCCGCCGCAAGCCCGGTGAGGGTGGGGCGCCAGACGCGTCAACCGCCCCATGATGCCCAGGGACCAGGTCGCTGCCTATGTGGCCTTGGGGGCAAACCTGGGACAGCCTGTTGAGACGCTGGTGCGTGCCGTGTCCGCTTTGGCCTCTTTGCCAGGCACCTTGTTGTTGGCAAAGTCATCTCTTTACAAAACCGCTCCGGTCGACGCCAGCGGCCCTGATTATGTCAATGCGGTGGTGCATGTTTTAACCACTTTGGGCGCACCGGATCTGTTGATTCAGCTACAAAAAATAGAGCAGTCTGAGGGCCGTGAACGCCCCTGGCATCACGCGCCTCGCACCCTGGACCTGGATCTGCTGTTGTACGGTGCCGCCAAAATGGACAGCCCTTCATTGACCCTTCCTCACCCCCGTATGAAAGACCGAGGGTTTGTGTTGGTGCCCTTGGCTGAAATCGCGCCCGCGTGGGCCGACCTTGCTCGGTCGCCGCACATTCAGCAGCAAGACGTGGTGCGTGTGACCGAACCGTCTTGGGATTCAGCGATTCAGGCTCGGCACAGCAGTTCAGTCTGATTTTCGTGGTGTGCCCCTGTCACCGTCCCGCGCAAGGGTAAACTCTGGCGCAGTCGGGATTGTCATGAAAATGTCACATTGTTCATGGCGTTCGAGCCTGATTCACAACCAGAAGGGCCGTTGTCGCCGTTTTTGCCCTGCTGGTCTTGCTGTTTCCCCTCCTCAACAGGACTGCATTATGTTTTTTGGCAAGCTTTTGCCGCGTGAAGGCAATTTTTTTGAAATGTTCAACCAGCACGCCGAGCGCATCGTCGATGCTGCAAGAGCGTTTTCTCAGCTGGTCGCGAACTACAGCGATCCTCACTTGCGGGACCAATACAACCGCGATGTGGACAACGCCGAGCGTGCGGCAGACCGCATCACGCAAGACGTGAACCGGGCGATCCACAAAACCTTTATCACCCCCATCGACCGCGAGCAAATTCACTCCTTGATCAAC
>CAZHDP010000094.1:0-7401 GCA_964531605.1 uncultured Burkholderiaceae bacterium
GGAAGCCATGCAGCGCACAGGCATGTTGCTGCTGGTGCATGGTGAAGTGACCTCCGCTGACATTGATTTGTTTGACCGCGAGGCGGTGTTCATTGACACCCAATTGATCCCGTTGCGCAAAGACTTTCCCGAATTGAAAATCGTCTTTGAGCACATCACCACGCGAGAGGCCGCCCACTATGTGCGCGACGCGGGCCCCCACACCGGGGCGACCATCACCGCGCACCACCTGTTGTACAACCGGAACGCGATTTTCACGGGTGGGATCCGCCCTCACTACTACTGTTTACCGGTGCTCAAGCGAGAGAAACATCGCCAGGCTTTGGTGGCGGCGGCCACGTCGGGGTCCAACAAATTCTTTTTGGGCACGGACAGCGCTCCCCATCCTGCACATTTGAAAGAACATGCCACGGGTTGTGCGGGTTGCTATACCGCGCTCAGCGCGCTGGAGTTGTATGCCGAGGCGTTCGATGCAGCCGGGGCCATGGACAAACTGGAAGCCTTCGCCAGCTTCAACGGGGCTGACTTCTATGGCTTGCCGCGCAACGAAGGGTCGGTGACCTTGCGCCGTGAAAGCTGGAACCTGCCTGAAACCGTTGCTTTTGGCGAAGCCGACCTCAAACCCCTGCGTGGCGGCGAGTCTGTGGCTTGGAAACTGGTCTGAGCACTGCGCCAGACTGGACGGCGATTGATTGGCACCAGCCCTGGCTGGCGCCCTGGCGCTACGTGGGCGAAGCGGTGGTGCGCGATGTGCGCGCCGGTATGGCGTTGCCCGAAGCGTTGCAGCGGACCAGCAGCCTGCCTCTGACGTTCGTACCGCAGGAGAGCTTGCCGATTGGCATGGCTTACGAAGATTTCATTTTTCAAACCCAGCAATGCCCCGTGCGCGAGGGGCTTCACGATTTCTTCAATGGTTTGTGCTGGATGCACTTTCCAAGGAGCAAGCAACGGCTGAACCTGTTGCAGGCAACACAGATTGCGACGGACGGTGTCCAGTCTCGGCGGGGGCCGGTGCGAGATGCCATCACTGTGTTGGATGAGAACGGTGCGCTGTTGCAAGCACCACCCGCGGTGTGGGATGCGCTGCTGGCCCGCGATTGGCACCGCTTGTTTGTCACGCTGCGGCCTCTGTGGGCTGAAAGTCACTTGCTGCTGTTTGGTCACGCCCTTTTGGAGAAGTTGGTCGTGCCGCGTAAACCCATCGTGGCGCACATTTACCGTGTTGACATGGCTGTCCATGGCGAAGCTGACAATGGCATAGACACAGCGAAAGTGGATGCTTTGCTCTGTGAGAGCTTGTCCGCTGACCGTCTGGCCACCAAGCCTTTTGTGCCCATGCCGGTGCTGGGGGTGCCTGGTTGGTGGGCAGCCAATGCCGATCCCCATTTTTACGTTGACGCGCAGGTGTTCAGGCCAGCGAGAACAAGTCACTGACAGCCCCATTTTTTGTAGGGTTTGGCCTTGTAAAACTTGATTTTTCGGGCGATACCCCTAATATCCCCTGCATCTGCTCGGACTCTCTGGGCGGTATGTTGAGGAAACCATGAAACGCATTCTTTTGTTCGTGGTGACCAACGTGGCGGTGGTCGCTGTGTTGGGCATCGTTGCCAGTTTGTTAGGGGTGAACCGCTACCTCACGTCCAACGGCTTGAACCTTGGCGCCTTGTTAGGTTTTGCGCTGGTGATGGGCTTCGGTGGCGCCATCATTTCCCTGCTGATCAGCAAGCCCATGGCCAAATGGACTTCGGGCGTGCAGGTGATTGAGCAGCCCCGCAATGCCGACGAAGCCTGGATCGTGGACACCGTGCGGCAGTTTGCCGACAAGGCTGGCATTGGCATGCCGGAAGTGGGCATCTTTGAAGGCGAGCCCAACGCCTTTGCCACAGGGGCATTCAAAAACTCGGCTTTGGTGGCTGTCTCAACAGGCTTGCTGCAAGGCATGACCCGAGAAGAAATCGAAGCCGTGATCGGCCATGAGGTGGCCCACATTGCCAATGGTGACATGGTGACCATGACCTTGATCCAAGGCGTGATGAACACCTTTGTGGTGTTTTTGAGCCGGGTGATCGGTTATGCGGTCGACAGCTTCCTGCGTCGCAATGACGAGAACAGCTCAGGCCCTGGTATCGGTTACACCATCACCACCATCGTGCTGGACATCTTGCTGGGATTCGTGGGCAGCATGGTCGTTGCTTGGTTCAGCCGTCAGCGTGAGTTCCGTGCGGACGCTGGCGCCGCCCAGTTGATGGGCCGCAAGCAGCCGATGGTGAACGCTTTGGCCCGTTTGGGAGGCATGGTGCCTGGCGAGTTGCCCAAAAGCGTGGCTGCCATGGGCATCGCTGGCGGTATCGGTAAGCTGTTCAGCACCCACCCCCCGATTGAAGAGCGCATTGCTGCGCTGCAAGCCCAAGCGTGACAGTGTCGTCTTGAAACAGGAAAGCCTCAGCTTGGCACGATGTGCCGAGCCAAGGCTTCCGCCACTTTGATGCCGTCGACCCCGGCTGACAAAATACCCCCGGCGTAGCTCGCGCCCTCTCCGGCAGGGTACAAGCCTTTGACATTCACACTTTGGAAGTCATCACCACGGCTGATTTTCAAGGGGGATGAGGTACGGGTTTCAACCCCCGTGAACACGGCGTCGTGTCGGTCAAAACCTTTGATTTTTTTGCCAAAAGCCGGGATGGCCTCCTGGATCGCTTCAATGGCATAGCTTGGCAGGGCGGTGCGCAAATCACCCAACAACACCCCGGGTTTGTAAGACGGCTCAACCTCGCCCCATTGGGTGGAGCGACGACCGGCCACAAAGTCACCCACCAACTGCCCAGGTGCTTCATAGCTGCTCCCGCCCAGCACATAGGCGTGAGACTCCAGTTGCCGCTGCAACACCACGCCTGCCAGTGGGTGCACCCGACCCAAGCCACCCACATCGGCAGCAACGTCGTCGCCCAGGGCCTGTGCAAACGCTTTGGGATCGGTGGGGTAGTCTTTCGGGTCGATGCCGACCACAATGCCAGCGTTGGCATTGCGCTCGTTGCGCGAGTACTGGCTCATGCCATTGGTGACCACACGCTGCGCTTCCGATGTGGCTGCCACCACAGTACCTCCTGGGCACATGCAAAAGCTGTACACGCTGCGGCCATTTTGGGCATGGTGAACAAGCCGGTACTCGGCTGCGCCAAGCAAAGGGTGGCCCGCGTGTCGACCCCACCGTGCCCGGTCAATCACGCCTTGGGGATGCTCGATGCGAAAGCCGACAGAAAAAGGTTTGGCTTCAACGTACACCCCGCGCCGATGCAGTACCGTGAATGTGTCACGTGAGCTGTGGCCCAGCGCCAAGATGACGTGGTCTGCCCGTAATTCCTCGCTGATTCCCGTGGCTTGGTTCAACACCGTCAGGCCGCGAATGCATGGACCTGCGCCATCATCTTCGATCAAAAAATCGCTCACCCGGTGCTCAAAACGGATCTCGCCGCCCAGGGCGATGATCTGCTCGCGCATGTTTTCGACCACCTTCACCAGTTTGAACGTGCCGATGTGAGGGTGGGCTTCATAAAGGATGTCTGTCGGCGCGCCCGCTTTGACGAACTCCGTCATCACCTTGCGGCCCAGAAACCGGGGGTCTTTGATTTGGCTGTAGAGCTTGCCATCTGAAAAGGTGCCAGCACCACCCTCGCCAAACTGAACATTGGATTCGGGGTTCAGCACCTTTTTGCGCCACAAACCCCACGTGTCTCTGGTGCGTTCGCGGACCGTCTTGCCCCGTTCGATCACGATGGGTTTGAACCCCATGGTGGCCAGGGTCAGTGCTGCAAAGATGCCGCAGGGACCAAAACCAACCACCACAGGTCGCAGTGATAAGTTTGCCGGTGCTGTGGCCACCTGACGGTAAGTCATGTCTGGCGCTGCAGAAATGTGGGGGTTGCCTGCATGCTGACGCAACACCTCGGCTTCGGTCTGGGCGTCCAATAGCGTGACGTCCAAGATGTACACCTGCACCAGTTGCGCCTTGCGGGCATCAAAGCTGCGTTTGAAGACGGTGCAGGTGTTGAGTTCGTTTGGCTGAATGCCTAAAGCCGCGACAACGGCGTCCCGAAGAGCGGCTTCAGGATGTTCCAGGGGGAGTTTGATTTCTGTGAGACGGAGCATGGCGTGGTAAGGCTTGTGGCGATCAAGCAAGAGGCACTCATCTTAGCGTGTCCCTGGCCTGCAGGGCGCGGACGAAGTGACCACACGACACGCAAAGGAAATCGCATCGCACCATAATAAGAGGCCGCGTCTAAACCATTCGGCTTGTCTGCAGAGTTGGGCAAAAAGCAGTATCTTGTGATGTCGACCAACTGGGTGCCATGTGATGGAGCTTGTTCTGATGAAAACTATCAACCGTCAATCATTTGTCTTGAGTGCTGTGTGCGGCTTGGCGTGCTTCGGGCTGTCATCGCTTGCGCTTGCGCAGGAAAATGGCGTATACCGTTTCTCACCCGTCAACCAATACGGCATTGAACTGACGGCACGCTATTGGAACCCCATCATTGATCACGTGAGCACCAAAAGCGGGGTCAAGCTTCAACTCAAAATTGGCCGAACTTCAGCAGATACCACCGCCTATGTGCTGGCGAATGAGGTCGAGTTTGTGTTCTCCAACCACCTGTTCAGTCCAGACCGTGACCATTTGGGGTGGAAGGTGTTTGGCCGTCGTCAAACCCCACCCATTCGCAGCCAAATCGTGGTGCTGGCAGATTCACCCTATCAAAAGTTGGAAGATTTGACCAACCAAGCGGTCGCGTTTCCTGGCCCCGAGGCGTTGGTGGCGTACAAGTTTTCTTATGCTCAGCTCTTGAGCAAGAACATCCCTGTCCAAGTGGTCTTCGGTGGCAACATGGACGGTGCTTTGGGGCAGTTGGCCAGTGGCAAAGCCAAGGCAGCGGGGGCCAACTCTCAACTGACGGATGGGTGGGCCAAGCGTGAAAACAAGCCTTTGCGTGTGCTGTGGCAATCGGAGCCACTGCATGATTTGGCCTTGATGTCTTCCAAGAAGGTGTCGGACAAGGATTTGCAGGCGGTGTCCAAGGCTTTTTTGGAGATGGGGAAAGATCCTCAAGGTCAAAAAGTGTTGGCTGCAGCGGCCGAGTTGGTGAAGTTGCCAGCAGGCACGGCTTTTGTGCCTTCGACAGGATCTGAATACACCGCTTACCGTAATTTTTACCAAACTGCCCCAGCAAGCCTGCGCTGAGCCATTGCCTGCTGCATGATTTCTGTCAACCGTTTCTTGCCGCGTTCGCTCACCAAACGCGTGTTGGCGTTGTATGGCGTCACGCTGTTTGTGTTTGTGTCCACCGCCTTGGTGCTGTTCCTGAAATACCAATTTCAGCAGCAGATTGAAGAAACGCAGGTTGCTTCGCTGATGTTGGTGGAGGTGGTAGGCCAGTCAGTTCAAGACAGTGTGGTCATTGGCGACTACGACACCGTGCGCAAATCGCTGGACAAGGCTGTGCAAGGTTCCATGTTTTCTTCTGCCACGTTCATCGACCTCAGTGGGGGGCGTGTGCGCAGCGAAAGCCACACGCCGTCGGTGGTGGATTCACCGCAGTGGTTGGTCAACTGGGTCAAGGAAAGCCTTTACGACGTGAACCGCAGCATGAACGTGGGCGGCAAAGACTACGGCGTCTTGCGCCTGGAGTTTGATGCCCCTTACGTCGCTGGCAACTTGTGGTCGCTGTCGGTGTTGGCCTTGATGTTGGGATTCTTGAGCCTGATCGGTGGCGTGCTGCTGATCAGCATTCCACTCAAACGTTGGTTGGGTGACCTGGACCGTATCCGCACTTTTGGCGAGGCCCTGGGAGCGGGCAAGCCGGACGTGGCGCTGTTGAACGCTGCAGACGCTCCCACCGAAATTCGGCAATTGGTGGACATGTTCAACCGAACGGCCACGTTGGTGCGTGAACGTGAATTGAGCCGCCGCGCGCTTGACAACCAGAAGTTTGCCCTTGACCAGCACGCCATCGTCAGCATCACAGACCGTGCGGGCAACATCACGTACGCGAACGAGCGCTTTTGCCAGATCAGTGGGTACCGCATTGACGAACTGCTGGGGAAGTCGCACCGTTTGATCTCATCGGGCATGCACGACGATGCCTTTTTTGCCAACCTCTGGCAAACCATCATGGCCGGCAAGGTGTGGCACGCCGAGATTTGCAACCGCAACCGCACAGGGGACATTTACTGGGTGAATGCCACTGTGGTTCCCCTTCCTGGCGAAGATGGCCTGCCCGAACAGTTCATCTCCATTCGCACGGACATCAGTGACCGCAAAAACATCGAGCAGAAACTCGCTGTGCAGCGCGCTTTTTATGAGCGCATCAGTGAAACGCTGGGAGAAGGGCTGTACGTCAAAGACGCTGCGGGTCGGTGCACCTACATGAACGCCGAAGCTGAGCGCTTGTTGGGATGGTCGCGAGACGAACTGGTGGGGCAGCATTTCCGAAACAAAATCAACATTGCGTTGCCTGATGGCACGCCATTGGACGCAGACCACCTTGCCGTGGCGGCCGCTGCGGGGCCGGAACATGTCACCCATGGCGACCAGGTTTACACCCGCAAAGACGGCACTGCTTTTCCTGTGCAGTCAGTCAGCAAACCGATTTTTGACGAGCAAGGGCGGTATGACGGTTCTGTGGTGTCTTTCCAGGACGTGACCGAGCGCAAGAACAACGAGCAGATCATCCGCTTGACCCAAGAACGCTTGAATTTGGCACTGGGCGGCTCGGCGCTGGCCCTGTGGGATTGGCGGATTGACAACGACCGGGTCTACCTCAGTGACACCTGGGCCAAGATGCTGGGGTACCCGCCCAAAGACCAAATCGTCGCGATCAACACGTTGAAGGAACTCACCCATCCGGACGATGTGCTGGGTGCTGCAGCCGACTTGGTGCAAGTCCTCAAGGGGGCAAATTCAGGCTACTCCGTCGAACTTCGGTTTCGCAACGCGCAAGGGGAATGGGTCTGGATACATGCCCGAGGCGAAGTGGTCGAGCGTGATGCGGCAGGGCATGCCTTGCGCATGGCAGGCACGTTGGCCAACATCGGTGCGCGCAAAGAAGCTGAAGCGGCGATCGTCCGAGCCAAAGAGGCTGCGGAGCAGGCCAACCGCGTCAAGAGCGACTTTTTGGCGAACATGAGCCATGAGATTCGAACACCGATGAACGGCATCATCGGCATGACGCATTTGGCGCTTGAAACTGACCTGACGGCTGAGCAGCGCGAATACATCAGCCTGGTGAAATTTTCTGCTGATTCCTTGCTCGACGTCATCAACAGCATCCTCGATTTTTCCAAGATCGAAGCGGGACGCATGGACATCGAGCACATCCAGTTTTCGCTGAGCACCTTGCTGGGCAACACCCT
>CAZHDP010000094.1:7411-9981 GCA_964531605.1 uncultured Burkholderiaceae bacterium
GGCTTTGCTGATGCACATTGCACCCGCCATGCCCGACACCTTGGTGGGCGACCCGGGTCGCTTGCGCCAAGTGATCGTCAATTTGGTCGGCAATGCCATCAAATTCACCGAGCGTGGTGAGATCGAGGTCAGCGTAGTGGCCACTGGCGTGGCCACTGAACTGGGATTGCCTGTGCGGTTCAGCGTGCGTGACACGGGCATCGGCATACCCCGTGAGAAATTTGATGCGATTTTTGAATCCTTCTCTCAGGCAGACACCTCTACCACCAGGCGTTACGGTGGCACAGGCCTGGGGTTGACCATATCCTCACAGTTGATCCAATTGATGGGGGGCAGCATCACCGTGGACAGTGAGGTGGGCAAGGGCAGCACCTTCAGTTTCAACCTCACCTTGCCGCTGAGCCTGACCGTCATGGACACACCGATGGCTGCCCCTGAAGTGCAGTCACCCATGCTGAGCGTGGCGGCACATGTCGAGTCTGCCAAACCGGCCATGGGATTGCGTCTGTTGTTGGCCGAAGACAATGCCGTGAACCAAAAACTGGCCACCCGCTTGCTCGAAAAAATGGGTCACCAGGTGACCCTCGCGCGAGATGGGCAAGAGGCCTTGGACACGTGGGCGGCAGGCGTTTTTGATGCCATCTTGATGGACGTGGACATGCCGGTGATGAACGGCTACGAGGCGACCGAGCGCATCCGGCAACTTGAGCGCGAGCGTGGCCAGGGCCGTGTGCCCGTCATCGCGCTGACCGCACATGCCTTGCAAGGCATACGCGAGGTCTGCCTGAGCCATGGGATGGACAGCTACCTGCCCAAGCCGATTGACCCTGCTTTGCTCAAGGCCGAGCTTGGTTCGTTGTCCCGCGCCTCACCAAGCCCGGTGGGTGCCATCGAGGCGGTGGCCCAGATTGATGACCATGTGGTCGATGGCGAAGCCTCCGAACCAGCGCAGGGCATTGATTTTGCGCAAGCCCTGGCGTCTGTTCAAGGGGATGAGCCCTTGTTGCGCGAGTTGATTGACATGTTTTTGTCCGATGCCCCCAAACAGCTGAGCCACATGGCTCAAGCGGTGGCGCAATCGGACTGTGACACGGTAGCCCGCACTGCACACACCATCAAAGGGGTTGTGGGCATCTTTGGCCACGAGCGTTGCATTCAAGCCGCCATCAACCTGGAACGCTCTGCCAAGCGCGGTGTGCTGGTGCCCGCTGAAGTGCAGGCACTTGAGACGGCCATGAAGCAACTCCAGGGGGCCGCTCAGCACTACCTGCGCACCGGGCGCTGACCGCTGCGGTGGCGTCAGCTGGGCAAAAAGCCATCCACAGACAAGTAGCGTTCGCCCGTGTCGTAGTTGAAGCCCAACACCCGGGTCCCCGCAGGCAGCTCCGCCAACTTTTGAGCGATTGCAGCCAAGGTGGCCCCGGATGAAATGCCCACCAGCATGCCTTCTTCGCGGGCGCTGCGTCGCGCCATGTCGCGTGCAGGCTCTGCATCGACCTGGATGACCCCGTCGAGCAGGGCGGTGTCCAGGTTTTTGGGGATGAATCCTGCCCCGATGCCCTGGATGGGGTGTGGCGAAGGCTGACCGCCTGAAATCACCGGGGATGCGACGGGTTCCACAGCAAACACTTTCAGTGCAGGCCAAGCCGCCTTCAAGATGCGGGCGCAGCCTGTCAGGTGCCCCCCCGTGCCAACGCCCGTGATCAGCACATCCAGCCCTTCAGGGAAGTCCGCCAGAATCTCTTGTGCCGTGGTTCGCGTGTGCACGGCAATGTTGGCCGGGTTCTCAAACTGCTGCGGCATCCAGGCGCCGGGGGTGCTGTCCACCAACTCTTGCGCGCGGGCAATCGCGCCCTTCATGCCCTTTTCGCGCGGCGTCAGGTCAAAGCTGGCGCCGTAGGCCAGCATCAGACGACGGCGTTCGATCGACATGCTGTCGGGCATCACCAACACCAGCTTGTAGCCCTTCACGGCAGCGACCATGGCCAGGCCAATGCCCGTGTTGCCCGACGTTGGCTCGATGATGGTGCCGCCCGGCTTCAATGCACCTGACGTTTCGGCATTCTCCACCATGGCCAGTGCGATACGGTCTTTGATCGAGCCGCCAGGGTTGCTGCGCTCGGATTTGATCCACACCTGGGCCTCTGCGCCAAACAAACGCTGGATGCGCACGTGGGGTGTGTTGCCTATGGTTTGCAGGATGTTGTCGGCTTTCATGGCGGTCCTCGTCAGTCAGGTGGAAGAAGTTCAGGCTGCTATTGTGGCGCACTGCGATAATGAGCCTGTGAAGCTCACCAGACCGCCGCTGGTGCAATTTGGGAAACCAAGCACTGGAGGAACGTCCGGACTGCACAGGGCAGCGTAGCAGCTAACGGCTGTCCACCGTGAGGTGAGGATCAGAGCAACAGAGACGAGTCGACGGGCCCAACCCATTGGTGTGTTCTATGCGTGCAGCACGGCGCAAGCCGTGCCCCGGGTAACCGGGTGCGCATAGCCACCCGATGGGCGAAGCACATCGGGTGAAACGGGCAATCTCTACGCGCAGCAATACCAAGTAGGCCAGCGTTGAT
>CAZHDP010000095.1:0-9931 GCA_964531605.1 uncultured Burkholderiaceae bacterium
GAGAGTGACCTTGTCAGGAGGGGCCGCCAGCGTCTCAAGGGGATTGGACACATTCAGTTCGATAGCCATTGCGCTTCCTCTTCGCCCAAACGGCGGTTACGTTGTGTTCCCATGCGGGCGGCCAGCTCATCGGTTTCACGCTGATGGCGCCGGTTCAAAACAGCACGGATGGCCGCCTGGCGCGATGCCAGCACATGCTCGAAGCTGCTCAGGCGTTGATCGGCGTCCACCAAGGCTTGCCGCAACTGCGCCACCCTGTGCCCATGGTTTTGGATCACGCTTTGCTGGAAGACCATGGCTTGGTCCAGCTTGGCCATGAATTGGTAATGGTGCTGCATCAGTGCCGGCGATGCCGAGACTTGGGCCCGGTTCAGCCATTTCGCATCGGTCTCTTGCGCGTAGGCTTGCAATTGGCCCATTTGGCCTTGCGCTGCCTGCTGGTTTTGCATGGCCGCCGCCAGCACTTTGGCGGCGTCATCTCGGCGACGCTGCGCCAACTCAATCGCGACCTGAACGGCTTGCAGTTGCTTCATTTGGCGTCCCCACGCAAGCTGTCCGCCATGCCCAGCACACTCTGCTCAAAGCCAACACCCTGGTGCATCTCTTGTTGCAAAAAGGCAGCCATGGCGGGGTTCAAGGCAATGGCACGGTCCAGTGTGGGGTCTGACCCAGCCACATAGGCACCGATGTCCACCAAATCTCGTCCTTGCTCGAAGCGTGCTTGAACAGCCCGGAAATGGCGTGCCAGTTCAAAATGCTCGCGAGACACCACGTTGTGCATCACCCGAGACGCAGACTGCTGAACGTCGATCGCGGGGTAATGCCCCGCTTCCGCCAGGCGACGAGACAGCACAATGTGCCCATCCAAAATAGAGCGTGCCGAATCGGCAATCGGGTCTTGTTGGTCATCGCCCTCAGACAACACCGTGTAAAACGCCGTGATGGACCCCACGCCATTCAAGCCATTCCCACTGCGCTCAACGATCTGCGCCAACCGTGCAAAACATGAGGGGGGGTACCCTTTGGTCGCTGGCGGCTCGCCGATGGCCAACGCGATCTCACGCTGGGCCATGGCATAGCGAGTCAAGGAGTCCATCAACAGCAACACATGCTGACCTTGGTCTCGAAAGTACTCGGCGACAGCAGAGGCATACGCTGCACCTTGCATGCGCAGCAGCGGAGGTGCATCAGCTGGCGCGGCCACCACCACAGACCGAGCACGGCCATCGTCACCCAAAATGTCTTCTATGAATTCTTTGACCTCACGCCCCCGCTCGCCGATCAGCCCGACGACGATCACGTCAGCTTGGGTGTAGCGGGCCATCATGCCCAACAACACGCTCTTGCCCACGCCAGAGCCCGCAAACAAGCCGATGCGCTGACCACGTCCGACCGTCAACAACGCATTGATGGCCTTGACCCCGGTGTCCATGGGTTCACGAACAGGGTCACGGTTCATCGCATTCAAGGGCTTGCGGTCCAGTGCCTTGGCAGGTGCTTTGAGGATCTCGCCCTGCCCGTCCATGGGCAGGCCACGGGCGTCCACCACACGCCCCAACAGACCCTCACCCAACGGCAATTGCAGCAGACCAATGTCTGACAGCAGCGCTTGCGGGCCATCGTCTGGCTGGTCGTCCAGCTGGACGGGGGCCAAATGAGGCACCACGGGAGTCACCGTGGCGCCACGCGTCAAGCCTTGGATGTCACCAGCGGGCATCAAAAACGCGCGGTTGTTTGAAAAACCGACCACCTCGGCCAGCACTGGTGGGGCTGAACCTGCGCCGATAAGGCACTGAGCACCAACAGAGGTACGGATGCCCGAAGCCTCCAACACCAAACCCGCCACGTGGGTCAAAGAACCCTGCATGGGCAACGCTTCTCGGCGCTTGACCCGTTGCAATGCAGTGGCCAGAAAATCGCCCCAGCGCTCAACCTGCTGATCAGGTGAACGCACAGCAAGGGGGGCAGCTGATGAATTGTCCAGGCTGTCCTCTTGAGGAGCGGCAAGGGTGAGCTGGTCAGCGTCCATCGCGGGCGTCCCCTGAAGCATCGGTGTCATCCTGGGCAAATGAAGTGTCTGGCAAACCTAAGCCGCTGATGGCTTGCGTCCAGCGCGTCTCCAGCCGACCGTCGATCACCGCACCGGCCGATTCCATCTTGCAGTCGCCGCGCGCCAACGACGCATCAGGGACAAAACTGAGGACATTCCCTGCGAACTCACGCTTCAAATCCTCTTGCAGCAGCGCCATGTCCTCGGGGTTCAAGCGCACGGTCGCGGGCTTGCCGTCGCTGGTCAACGTGCTGAGGGCCTCGGACACGACGTGGCGAACCGCCTGCGGGTCGACCGACAACTCGTGGCGGACCACCTGCCGGGCCACCGCACAAGCCAAATCGATCACACCGCGGGCCAGGGTTTGCTCAGCCAGTGACAGGCCTTGCGTCAGGGAAGCGACCAAAGCCTGCATGTGCGCTGCGGTTTGGGCCGCGATGTCACGACCTTGGGCATGGATAAATTCATCGCACAGACGTTTGGCCTCGGCACTGGCGTGTGCACGCCCATCGGCCAGACCTTTGGCGTAGGCATCTTCTTGGGCCAGGGCCAATTCTTGACGAACCAACGCAGCTTCGGCTTCTCGGGCATCCAGTTGATCGGGCGAGTAAGCGCTGCCAACCGCGCCAAATCGCCATTGCGCGACCTGCTCGACCTCCTCCTTGGGAATGAACCGAGCGTAGTTGCGGGGATCAGATGAGGGCATCGTCGCCTCCGCCGCCGCCCAACACGATCTGGCCCTCGTCGGCCAAACGGCGGACGACCTTCAAAATTTCCTTTTGCTGTGCTTCGACTTCAGACAGGCGCATGGGGCCTCTGGATTCCAGGTCTTCGCGCAGGGTCTCAGCAGCGCGGCTCGACATGTTGGAGAGCACTTTTTCCTTGAGTTCAGCGGAACCGCCTTTCAGCGCCACCACCAACGTCTCCGAGGACACCTCTTTGAGCACCATCTGGAAGCCAGCGTTGTCGAGCTTGAGCAAGTCCTCAAAGACAAACATTTTGTCCATGATCTTCTGGGCCAGGTCGCCGTCTTGACCACGGATCGACTCGATGACCGTACCCTCAATGCTGGCACCCAAGAAGTTGATGATTTCAGCCGCTGTTTTAACCCCGCCCAAAGAGGATTTGCGAACCTTATCCCCCCCGGCAAGCACCTTGAACAGCACTTCGTTGAGGTCTTTCAAGGCCGTAGGCTGAATGCCCTCCAGCGTGGCGATGCGCAACATCACCTCATTGCGTTGCCGCTCGGTCAACTGTTTCAAGATGGCTGCAGCTTGCTCGAAGTCCAGGTGCACCAGAATGGCCGCCACGATCTGGGGGTGCTCATTCCGGATCAATTCAGCCACCGAAATGGGGTCCATCCACTTCAGGCTCTCAATACCGGATACATCACCCCCTTGCAAGATTCGGTCAATCAGCAAAGTGGCCTTGTCATCGCCCAGCGCGCGCTTCAACACGGAGCGCACATAGTTGCTGGTGTCAGACACCAGCAGGCTCTGTGCAGCAGCGGCACCGGTGAATTTGGTCATCACCTCGTCAACGCGCTCTTTCGAGACGGCACGGGTCTTGGCAATGGTTTCGCCCAGCTTTTGTACCTCTTTGGGGGACAGGTGCTTGAATACCTCGGAGGCTTCTTCCTCCCCGAGAGACATCAACAAAATAGCGGCGTCGGAACAACCTTGCTCATCCATGGCAGAAACCTCGATTCAGTGAAACGACCAGATCATCGTCAGGCAACGGGTTCACCGTTGACCCAAGTCTTCACAATGTTAGCGACAGCCACAGGATTTGCACGGGTAAGGGCTCTCGCGTCTTCAAGGCGCAGCTGCTCTGCCGTCAACTCAACGGGGACCAGGGGCTGGTCAGTCAGGGCCAACACATCGGGGCGCTCTGGCTGGTCGGACTCAATCGCATTCAACTGGGTACCCGTGGTGGGCGCAGGCACGTGCACCGTGGTGACCGCTTTCAGCGCCGGTTTGACCATGCTTTGCATGACCAAGAATGCAAAGATCAATGCGGCAACTGGCCAGGCGTAGCTGCGAGCTGCGTCGAGCACTTCAGGCTGCTTCCACAAGGGGGTGTCCACCACCACCATTTTTTCAGGCGCGAACGCCGCATTCACCACGTTGACAGAGTCACCACGGTCTTTGCTGAAGCCCACAGATTCGCGAACCAATGCCGTCATCTGATCGATCTGCTGCTGTGTCAAAGGTTTGCTGACGGTCTTGCCTTTTTCCTCGGTGCTGTAGTTGTTGATCACCACTGCTGCATTGACGCGCTTCACGACCGCCGTGGCACCACGGACGACCCTGACCGTCTTGTCCACCTCGTAGTTGGTGATCATCTCTTTTTTGCCACCTGGGGTGTTGACGGCACTGTTTCCGTTGCCAGCAGACAAGGTGGGCGTACCACCGTTGACGCTCGCAGTAGGCGTGGCAGGCGGTTGGTTGGACACAGCACCAGGCACACCCGGTGTTGCCGTGTTGGTGGATACGCCAGCTTCCGACACCTGCATGCTGCGCACAGCGGCAGGCTCTGACCCCTGGTTCGGACGATGAGACTCTGAAGTGGATTCGGTTTGAGAAAAATCAACCTCTGCACTCACCTGCGCTTTGACGTTGTTACGGCCCACCACAGGCTCCAGGATTTCCATGATGCGGCGCACGTAGGTTTGCTCCAGTTGCTGCACATATTGCAGCTGCTGAACATCCACCCCGCCGTTCGCACCACCATTGGCATCGGGGGCTTGCGACAACAATTTGCCCGTGTCGTCCAACACACTGACTGCGTTGGTTTCCATCTCTGGCACGCTGGAGGCGACCAAGTGCACGATGCCCGCAATCTGCGAGCGGTCCAAGGCACGGCCTGGGTAGAGACTCAGCAACACCGAGGCAGACGCTTTTTGCTGCTCGCGAAAAAATCCGTTTTGATTGGGAATGGCCAGGTGAACCCGCGCGTTCTGCACCGAAGACAAGGCCTGGATGGAACGGGTCAACTCACCCTCCAAACCACGTTGAAAGGTCAGTTTTTCCTGGAATTGAGTCATACCAAAGCGGTTGGCTTCCAAGGACTCGAACCCCGCAACAGAGCCTTTGGGCAGACCTTGCGACGCCAAGCGCATGCGCAAATCGTTGACCCGGTCACTGGGGACCAAAATGGCACTGCCGCCGTCCGAATGCTTGTACTGGATGTTCATCTGCGACAGTTGCGCAATGATGGCGCCACCGTCTTTGTCGCTCAAATTGGCATAGAGCACACGGTACTCCGCTTGGCGACCCATCACCACACCGGCGATAGCGATGGCAACGACCAACACCAAACCAAACGCCAAACGCATTTTTTGGGCACGCTCGAGATTGGCAAAACCTTGAACCCAGACAGGCGTTGGCGCTGGGACGGGCGAGTTAGGGATTTCAGCGACGGCAGACATCTTGTTTCCAAAGTGATCAGGAAGCCCGAAAGGCTCCGACATGGCCGTGATTATTTGGCGGCACTCGGAAAACATGAGCGAGATAAGGCGGGCTTTTCGGGTTCTTTTCCCACTTAAGAATTCAGACAGGACTTTTAGTATTCGTCAACGCTTCAAGCGACCCAACACTGCCCCGCTCTTAGGAGCCCGCCATGGACCTCAGATTACCCAGCACGTCGATCAGCAACATTGCCGCCAAGGCAGTCCGCCCCCCTTTGGCAAACAAAGTCACGGGGAACGGAGGCATCAGTGAAGCCCAAGCTGCAGGGTTTGCCAACGCCTTGAAAAGCGCCTTGAGCTCTGTGAGTGCCGCTCAAAACCACGCGACCAACCTGCAAAAAGAGGTCACGATGGAGAACCCCAAGGTGAGCCTGGAAGAAACCATGATCGCCATTCAGAAAGCCCAAATCGGCTTTCAAGCAACCTTGAACGTGAGAAATCGGATGGTTCAGGCTTACAGCGACATCATGAACATGCAGGTTTAAAACCACCCTGACCCATGAAAAAGGCGCCATCGGCGCCTTTGTTGTCAGTGCAGTCGCTGTGCTGCTTGGGGGCTGAGCATGTGGTCCAAATCGGCCAACCAAGGCTCCGCCAACAAACGAATTTCAGCGTCGTTGCGCAAGATGCGCTGCATGATCTGCGCCTTTTCTTTGCGCTTGGCGGGGGTCATCTCTTCTGACCGGGCGCGGTGACGCAACTGCTCAATCAGCACAGCACAAGCACCTTCGTAACGCACGACTTGGTCCCAGTCTTCAATTTGAGCAGCCTCCAGCATGTTGCGGCTGGCGGTTTCAATGGCTTGGTAATAGTCAAACAGTGTTTCAGGCATGGCTCACGCTCCCGTTCTGTTGGCAGCATTAGACTGTGGCGCATCTGGCGAGATCTCTCGCCATGCTTGAGCAATCGGCTCAATGACACCGCGCACCTCGGTCAAGATGGTCATGTCGTTTTTGACGTTGGCGATCGTCAAGCGCATCACACAGTAGTCATAGACGCGGCTGAGGTTCTCGGCCAGCGCGCCGCCCTTTTCCTGGTTCAACCCGGCTTTGAGCCCCTCTTCCAAAATACGGACGGCTTTGCCGATGGCCATGCCTTTGGTGGCGATGTCGTTGCGCTCAAGCGCCCCTTTGGCGTTGGCGATGCATTGGAAGAATTCTTCGAACAGCAAATGCACCAACTGGTGTGGGTTGGCATTCTGAACGCTGGTTTCAGCACCGACACGCTTGTAGGCCGTAGAGGCTCTGGCATAAGTGGGTGTGTACATCGAATAACTCCTTGTTGCTTTCTTAACAGAGTTATCGGCATTTTCCCCAAGGTCTGAAGCGTCAAAAGGGGTGGGAATCGACATCTGTGGTCACAATCCGGCGGTGAAAGAAAGACAGGCAAATTTTGCCTGAACTTCTTCAGCTGACAAACCACCTCAGGCCGTGTTTTTATTCCACAAAGTCACCTGTTGCGTGACATAACTGCTCAAGGCATTCAACGATCCCATCTTGCCGTCCAGGGCGGAGTATTGCGCCTTGAGGCGGCTCTCGACCGACGATGCGCGGTCATTGACCTTGGTTTGCTCTTTGGCGTTGCTGTCCAAACCGCTTTGCAAGGCCTTGGTTTTGTTGGCCACCGTCCCACTGATGGACAGCAGTCCGTTGGTGAAGGCTTTGAGCTTCAAGCCAAAGCCGTTGGTGGCAACATTGCTGTTGTCGATGGTGAAAAATTTCTTCACTGCAGCCACGTTTTGCAACGCCGTGTCTAACTTGGCGCTGGACTGCAGGCTCCCATCTCTTTGCAGCGTGATGCCCAAATCCGACAAACGCGCGTAAGCAGCACCTGTGGTGCTGGACCCCACCAGGGTGCGCAAAGCGTTTTGCAAGCCCACCGTGGCCGCATCACCTTGCAGCAAGGAGCCCTTCTTGGTGGACGTGTCGTATTTAGTGGCGTCTGACAATGTTTTGTTCAGCGTGTTGTAGGCTGTCACAAAATCCGTGATGGTTTTCTTGATCGCCGTGACATCTTGCGACGTGGACACCTCCACGGGCGCCGTGGTGACCTGCCCCACCGTCAAGCTCAAGCCTGGAATCAAGTCGCTGAACTTGTTCGTGCCTGAGGTGACAGGCACACCATTCAATGTGGCATTGGCATTGCGGGCCTGCTGCGCCGTGGTGATGGTGGTGGCCATGCCAAACGCGCCCGTTTGGGGGTCGAAGGCAAGCCGGGACAAGCCCGCGTTGTCGTCGTTGACTGTGTCGTTGTCTGCCACCTGAATTCTGAAACCAGAGGCCTCACCCGTCGTGTTCGAGCGGATTGACAAGCGCTCGCCACTGCTGTCTTTGACGATGGTCGCGGTCACGCCCACGGCGGCATCGTTGATTTTGGTCGCAATCGAGACCAAGTTGTCCTCACCGGCCCCAATGGTCACGGTCATGGCAGAGGCCGCACCGGGGGTGAATCCTGCGAACCCGGCAGACCAGGTGCCCAGCTGAAGGGTTAGAGTGCCGGTTCCCAACGTCGCGCCACTGGTAAAAGAAGCACTGGCGGCAGACTGTGCACGGGCCAGTTGCTGGACCTCCATGCTGTAACTGGCCTGTGAAGGCACACCCGTGATCGATGCGCTGACGGCGGCAGAGTTGGATGAAGAGACCGTCAACGGGTTCCAAAACGACGGGCTGGACAAGCTGAAGGCCGCGTCAGCCAGCGCGGATATTTGCGATTTGATGGTGCCGTAGGCTGACATTTGCGCGTTCAGCACCGAGGCCTTGGTTTTGAGCCCCGTCAAAGGCTGCTTTTCCAGGTCGACGAGTTTGGTCACGATGGCGTTTGCGTCCAGACCACTGCCAATACCGATGGATGAAATCGACGCCATGATGCGCTCCCAACAGTTACAACCGAATCAACGCCGGTCAGCTTGCACAACAAGGCATGGCACAAGTGACAAAGCGGCAACAGAGATTCTCTGTTGCCGCCGCATCACTCAACTGGTGAATAAACACCAGTAAACCATGCTATTCCAACTCAGCGCAGCAAGGCCAACACACCTTGGGGCAGCTGGTTGGCTTGCGCCACCATCGCCGTACCCGCTTGCTGCAGAATCTGCGCACGAGACAGGTTGGCCGTTTCCGAAGCGAAGTCGGCATCCTGAATGCGTGAGCGCGATGCGCTGGTATTTTCCGAGCTGGTTTGCAAATTCGCGATGGTCGTTTCAAAGCGAGACTGCAAAGCACCGTACTTGGCCCGCTCGGAGTTGATCAAATTCAACGCCGAATCAACTGTTCTGATAGCTTCTGTTGCATTGTCAACCGTGGTCACATCCAAAGCTGCCACTGTATTCAAAGTGGAAGTAGAAGACGCCAGCGCGTTGGTTGTTGTGGCTGTCGCCGCAAAAGACTTTTCCGAATTTAATTCGATATAGCCACTGGTGGTGCTGTTGGTACCCGCCGTGGTGAGTGACACAGTCGCACCAGAGGCTGCGCCCGTGGTGTCAAGCTTCCCAACGGTGGCAGCACCTGCATTGCCCGCCACACTGGAAATGCTGATGTCATTGCCTGTGGCATTGTTCAACGTGAGGCCAGTGCCAGCAGCGTTCACGACAGCGACGACGCCAGTCTTGGAAGATTGATCGTTGATCGCAGAAGCTGCAACCGACAAGGCATCTTTACCAGAAGTCGCAGTCAATGCGAATGTGACAGTCACGGCGGTAGCATTGTCTGACTTCAAGGTGAAGCCATATGAACCAGTTGCGGCAAAAGACAATGACACATCGGTCTGCGCGGTGGCGCTGACACCGGTCCCGGCTTTTTGATCATTGATGTTGGCCGCAATTGTTTTGGCCGACTGATTCGCCAAAACCGTGATGTTTTTACCGCCAACAAAACCATTGATTGCCAAAGTACCTGCAGTGACGCCATTGGTACCTGAGGCGTTTGATGTAGCAGCAGCACCTGCGTTAGTACCTGCTATTTGGTTATTGCCATACTGGTTGGTGCGCACGTTCGCGGTGGCTGCGGTGATCGTTTGGTTGGCATTGGCGCCCACTTGGAAGGCTGCAGAGCCAAACGAGCCGTCAAACAGGTTTTGGCCGTTGAACTGGGTCGTGGTGGCAATGCGGTCCAGCTCGGCAGTGAGTTGGTTCACTTCATTGTTCAGCGCTTGGCGGTCATTGGAAGAATTGGTCGCGTTGGCAGACTGGACGGCCAATTCACGCACACGCTGCAAAATACTGCCCGCAGCGCCCAAAGCGCCTTCAGCCGTTTGCGCCAAAGAAATGCCGTCGTTGGCGTTGCGTGCAGCTTGGTCCAAGCCGCGGATTTGCGCCGTCATGCGCTCAGAAATACCGAGGCCTGCAGCGTCGTCTTTGGCACTGTTGATGCGCATGCCAGAAGACAAGCGTTGCATGGAGGTGGACAGCGAAGCCT
>CAZHDP010000096.1:0-9890 GCA_964531605.1 uncultured Burkholderiaceae bacterium
TGGACAACGCCGGAAGCGACCTGGGCACTGACTTGCTCGACCAACAGTTGGCGGTCAGCATGTCTGGCCAACCGGGCGGGCTGTCTGAATTGATTGCCAAACAACTGTCCAAGCAGGTCACCAGCGCTGACGGCTCCACGGGCAAATCAGCATCGGTTCAGGGATTAAGCAACTACACCCCCACCGTTCAAGGCGCAGGCACGCCCACGGTCAGCCAGTCTGACTTTGTGCAACGGCACAGCGAAGCAGCCAAAAAGGTGGAGCAAGCCACAGGCCTGCCCGCCAGCTACATGATTGGCCAGGCAGGGCACGAATCCGGCTGGGGCCGCAAAGAGATCAAAAACGCCGATGGCTCGACGTCCTTTAACCTGTTCGGCATCAAAGCGGGTGCGGGCTGGAATGGCAAAGTCGCTGAAATCACCACCACGGAATACGTGAACGGACAAGCGCAAAAAGTGGTTGCCAAATTCCGCGCCTACAGCTCTTACGAAGAGTCATTCAAAGACTACGCCAAACTCATCAACGAGAGTCCGCGCTACGCCAATGCCCGCCAGCAGACCAGCTCACCCTTGGCTTTTGCAGACGGTCTCAAGCGTGCAGGCTATGCCACCGACCCCGACTACGCCAACAAGCTGAGTCGGGCGATCAACACCACGTTGCGTCTGCAACGTGCCCAGGCCTGAGAGGAACGCCATGAGTTCTTTCAGCTTGATGAACATCGGCTCCAGCGCCCTGTTGGCCAACCAGGCCGCCCTGACCACGACCGGTCACAACATCGCGAACGTCAACACCGCTGGGTATTCGCGCCAGTCCAATGTGCAAGTCGCACGAGACTCCCAGTACTCGGGCAGCGGCTTCATGGGCCGAGGCGTGGACGTGCAAACCGTGATCCGCACACGCAATGACTTCTTGTCCACCAACGCCACCTTGACGGCCTCCGTCAGCGCGGCGGACTCGGTTCGCGCAGAGAAGCTCAGCCAACTGGAGCAGTTGTTCCCCGTGGGTGAAAACGGCCTGGGTGCCGCCGTAAACAACGTGTTCAACGCGTTCACTGACCTGTCCAGCATGCCCAGCGACATCACCTCGCGAACTGCGTTGCTGGCGCGCTTGAGCGACATGACCTCACGGTTCAACACCACGTCTTCTCAGCTGGACAACCTGCAGACGCAAATCAACGGCCAAATGGCGGCGAACGTCACACAGATCAACAAATTTGCCGTTCAAATCGCTGCAGCCAACACCCAAATTCAAGCAGCCAATGGCACTGGCCATGTGCCCAATGATTTGCTGGACCAGCGCGATCAGCTCATCGCTGACCTGAACAAGCTGGTGCAAACCAGCACGATCCCAGCCAACGATGGCACCTTGGGTGTGTACATCGGTGGTGGCCAGCCTTTGGTGGTGAGCAACTTGGCTTCCAAATTGAAACTGGTGTCAGACAGCACCGACAGCACCCAGCAAAGCCTGTTGATCGAACAATCGGGCCAAGACATCGGCCTGAATTACCAAGACATCGGTGGTGGCGAGTTGGCTGGTCTGCTGAAGTTTCAGACCACTGACTTGAACGACGCACGCAACACGGTGGGCCGCATGGCCTTGGCTGTGGCGAACGTGCTGAACAACCAACACAAGCTGGGCAAAGATTTGAACGGCGTCAACGCGCTTGCACTGTTCACCCTGCCCACCATCGGTGGCACACCCAACGATTTCAACACGGGCGTGGGTCAAGCTCAGGCGGTGGTCAATGACCCCACGGGCAACCAATTGCTCCCTTCGGACTATGAGGTGAAATTCACCTCTGGCACTGCAGGCACCATCACCCGCTTGTCAGACCAAACGGTGGTGCCCTTTGGCCCTCCGCTGCCGCTTGCGGCGTCTGCATTTCACCTGGATGGTTTGGATTTCTCTTTTTCAGCCGGTGCGGCAGCTGGGGACAAATTCACCATCAAACCAGGCGCTGCGGGTTCCAAAATCAGCATGGCGATTTCATCGCCTCTGAAGCTCGCCGCAACCCCTGTGTCCTACGGTTTGGGCATGCAAAACACGGGCACGGTCACCGTAGGGGCTTTGACAGGTCCTCAACAAGGTGCCGCTGTCCAAGGGCAAACCAACCCTTACCTCACCTCGCCGGTGACCATCACCTTCACCAGCCCCACCACGTACAACGTGACAGGCGATGGCACGGGCAACCCGACAGGTCTAACGTTCACAGCAGGGGTGCCCATCACCTACAACGGATGGTCTGTCACGCTCAATGGCGTACCTGCGGCGCAAGACGTGGTGACCATTCAATCCTTCCAGGCCTTGGGTGAAACCAAGACGCCACTGCTGAGCGGCGTGACCTTGAACGACGCTTACGCCACGACCCTGGCGGTGCTCGGCACCGCCGTGCAAAGCGGTAAATCGGCGGCGGCGCTGTCCTCGGCCATTGCCTCAGATGCCAAAGGTGCGGCCAGCAGCGCCTCGGGCGTCAACCTGGACGAAGAAGCCAGTAAATTGCTCCAGTTTCAACAGTCTTATCAGGCTTCTGCCAAAGTCCTTCAAGTGGCACAGTCGATCTTTGACAGCCTGCTGCAAACGGTGTCGCGCTGAAGCGCCACTGACAGGAGTAACCCATGAGACTCGCCAGCAACACCCTTTTTGACAACACCATTTCGACCCTGACCAACGCGCAAGCCACATTGACAGCGCAACAAGACCGCGTGTCATCGGGCAAGCGGGTGAACAAGGCGAGCGACGACCCCATCGCAGCCGCCTCTGCCGAACGCGCGTTGAACCGCATCTCTCAACTGCAAGCCGAACAACGTGCGCTGAACGTGCAACGCAATGCGCTGGCCACGGCCGAATCCACCCTGGGTGATGCGGGCAGCCTGATGCAACGGTTCCGGGAACTGACGGTATCTTCGGGCAGCATCGGTACCAACAGCACTGACCGCGCCACCATTGCGTCCGAGATGCAATCCATCCGCGAGCAAATGTTCTCGCTGGCCAACACCAAAGACTCCAACGGCATCTACCTGTTCAGCGGACTCGAAACCGCCAAAGTTCAAAACGTCACCACACCGGCCTTCACCACCACGGGCGCACCGCCCAATCTGCAGTACCAGTACAACGGCACGGCTGGGCAAAACATGCCCACCCAAAGCGGCGTGCCCTACACCATGGACGGCAACGCCACCTGGATGCAAGTACCCAAAGGCAATGGCTACTACGATGTGACCGTGGGTGCCGCCAACAAGGGACAACTGTCGACCGACATCGGCCAATTCACCATCGTGCCAGCCACGGCAACGATGAGCAACCAGTACCAGATCACGTTCACGGTCACCCCCTCGCCCACAGGCGATGTCACCACTTACGACATCGCCAAAACCATGACACCCGGTGGCGTGTCCACGCTGTCGACCGGTGTGCCCTACGTGCCCGGCCAACCCATTGCCATTTCCACGGTGAACGGCACCGGCGACACCGAGAACGTGACCCTCGCCATCAGTGGCACACCTCAAACAGGGGACGCCATCAACGTGGTGCCTTACGACCCCGCAGGCCCACTGGCCGTCAACCCCGCCAATGGCAGCCTGTTTGAACTGATGGACAAGGCGATCAACGGCATCCGGAACGCCGCCACCAATGGGCCAGCGCTCGCGCAAACCATCGCACAGGCCCTGACGCGCGTGGACGCGGGCATGGACAAACTCCAATCAGCGCGTGCCCAGGCGGGCATTTGGCTCAACCGTGCAGACACGGTCACCAGCGCCAACGATGCGATGTCCACCCAATTGGAGACCGATCGCTCCAACGCCGAAGACCTGGACATGGTCAAAGGTGTCTCTGACATGGAAAAAATGAAGACCGGCTACCAGGTCGCCATGCAGTCTTATGCCCAAATTCAGAAGCTCTCTTTGTTTGACTACATCCGCTGATTGGCTACACTGGCACGAGCATTTACCTTCGGTCAGACATGCCTCAGACGCTTCTTGGCAGCCTCGCGCTTGCATACCAACCCCTGTGGGGGAAATCCCGTGAACTGACAGGCATTCGGCTGTCTGTCACGCCTGTGCCTGGAGGCTTTGTTGACGGACCACACCTGCTGCAGGTACTGCGCAATTTTTGGCCCCATAAGAACGCGGCATTGATCGTCAGCCCGACCGACCCTGAGTTGCTGTGCACGTTGCTCGAAAAAGCGCCCGATTACTCACCCCACATCGAAATCGCCAACGACTTGTTGGAATACCCCGAGGTCGTGGCCCTCGTGCGCGCAGCCCATGGGCGTGGCCTGAAGATGATCTGGCGTGGCCCCAACAACTGGGAACCGGCGCCTGATCTGGCCCCCTGTTTTCAGCAGTACCTGCTCTGCATGGACGAGCAAGACACGCTGGACGCCCTGCGCTGCACACGTGCCCACGGTGGCTCACCCAACCCGTTTGAAGCTGCACCTGAATCACCTGTGATGGCTGGCCACATCTACGAAGGCATCCCCAGCCGCGAGTTGGTGACCCACTGCCTTGACCAACGCAAAGTGGCGGCCCTGATGGGGTGGCCCACCGACGAGGTGTTGCACAGTTACCGCTTTGCGCCGATGCAACCCGGTGGACGGGCCTTGCAACGGGTCATCAATGCCGTGTCCGCAGACGCCTCGTTGGAAGTGATCGAAGCCATCATCGAGGAAGACCCCGTGCTCGCCTACCGGTTGCTCGTGCACGTGAACTCAGCGGCCATGGCCTTGCGCAGCGGCATAGACTCGTTGCGCCGAGCGCTCATGATGATGGGCTACACGGCACTCAAAAACTGGTGCCTGCAAATGTTGCCGCACGCCAATGAGGACCGGGACATCAACCCCATTCGCACGGCCAACGTGCTGCGGGCCAATTTGGCCGAAACGCTGCTGGACGCTGGCGGTGAAGCCGAGATGCGCGGCGAAATCCACATGTGTGGTCTGTTTTCGCAGCTCGAATTGTTTTTGAACGACCCGCTGCCCGACCTGTTGAGCCGCATCCCCATCTCGGAGCGCGTGCTCGAAGCCGTCTGCGCAGATGCCGGCCCCTACGCCCCCTACCTGCAGGTGGCCGTGGCGATGGAGTCCACCTCTGCCGAGCAACTGCCCGCCCTGTGCCAAGGCTTCGACATGGACCTGGACGATGTGAACCGCGCTTTGCTGCGAACACTGGGTGCCATGCCCATCAAAGCCGCGTGAGCGCCGCCCCCCGCAAGGAAACCCTTGCCCGCCTGATCGTCGTGCTGGTGCCCGCCTTGTGGGCGGTGAACTACATCGTGGCACGCCGTGCACCCGGCGTGATCGAACCCCACACCCTTGCCCTAGGCCGTTGGGCCATGGCGGGGCTGTTGCTGGGGTTCTTTTCACGCCAGGAACTGTGGCGTGAGCGACACGCGGTCGCCCAAGCCTGGCGCCAACACCTGGTGCTGGGCACCCTGGGCATGCTGATTTGCGGCGCTTGGGTGTACATCGCCGGGCACAGCACCGGCGCCATGAACATCGCGCTGATCTACTCGGTGTCACCTGTGCTCATCATGATCGCTTCCGCGATCTGGTTGCATGAGCGCATCACGCGCTTGCAAATGGTGGGCGTGGCGCTTGCGTTCACGGGCGTGCTGCACGTGATCGTCAAAGGGCAATGGCAGGCCCTGCGCACTTTGAGTTTTTCAGCGGGTGACCTGTGGATCGTGGCTGCAGCCGTGTCGTGGGCGTTTTACGCGGTCTTGATGAAGAAATGGCCCAGCACGCTGACGGCCTCGGCCCGTCTGTCCACCACGTGCGCGGGTGGCGCGGTGGTCTTGCTGCCCTTTGCCCTTTGGGAGGCCTTGGCACCCGGCACCCCGGCATGGTCAACCCAAGCCACCCTGCTGGTCGTTGCCGCCGCCTTGGTGCCCGGCATTGGCGCGTACTGGGCCTATGGCTATGCCCAACAGGTGTTGGGCGCAAGCAGGGTCGCCGTGAGCTTGTACCTGGGCCCCCTGTGTGGGGCCATCGCCGCCTGGGCGGTGTTGGGCGAGCAACTTCAGGGCTTTCACCTGATGGGAGCCTTGTTGATCTTGCCCGGCATCGTGCTCGCCACCCAACGTGCCTGAGCCCGAGAGGCGCGGCTACGTGGCATCGCGCACCCGCGTAAAGACTTTCCAAAAAGCAGCATCTTGCGTGGTGGCAAAGTTGATCCGCATGAGGGTGCTGGGCTTGCGCCCGGCGTGAAACAAAGCCCCTGGGGCCAGCAAATAGCCTTCGTCCAGCATGCGCTGGGCCAAGGCATCGGTGTCCACGCCGGTGTCCACCCAGCCAAACAAGCCCACGGGTTCTGCCGCAAAGGTGCAGCCATGGGCCAGCGCCAGCTTCACGCTGCGCGCGCGGGCGGCGTCCAGCCGAGTGCGGATGCGTTCGGCGTGGCGGCGCAGCTGGCCTTGTTCGATGCACAAGGCCATGGCTTTTTCCAGCAAGGCGGGCGTGGTCAAGGTGGCCAACAATTTGGTGTCCAACAAACGCTCCACCAGTTGAGCAGGTGCGGCCAGGTAACCCACCCGCCAGTTCGGCGCGAGGATCTTGGCAAAGCCACTCACGTAAACCGTGCGCTGCAGACCATCGAGCGCACACAAACGGGTCGCATGCTCGGGGGCGATGTGGCTGTAGGTGTCATCCTCAACGATGTGAAAGTCGTGCTGGTTCGCCAACTGCAACACCCGGTGGGCGCTGCCCGGGCTGAGCGTGTAGCCCGTGGGGTTGTGGAACACGCTGACGCTCACGAACAACTTGGGCGAGTGCACTTCACAGTACCTCGCCATCACCGCCAAATCAGGCCCGGCAGGGCCGCGCGGCACAGGCAGCACGCGCATCCCCAGCGCATCCAACCGGGCAAACTCAACAGCCCAACCCGGTTCCTCCACCATCACGGGGTCGCCAGGCTGCAACAAGGTGCGGCTGATGATGTCCAGGGCGTGGGTCGCCCCCATGGTGGTGATGATGTGCTCAGGCGGCACATGGATGCTCAGTTGCGTCAATTTTTGAGACAGTGCCCGCCGCAAGCCTCCATCACCCAGCGGCTCGCCGTACTGCAATGAAAACGCATTGAGTTGCTGCGTGCTGGTGACCTTGCGCACCGCAGCAGGCAAAAAACTCGACTGCAGCCACTCCGGCGGCAACACCCCCATGCCAGGCTGAGGTTTGTTGCTGATGCGGTGAAACATGCCTCGGATCAATGTGGAGGCATTGGACGGATAGCCCAGCCCTGCCGACAGCGATGTCCGGGGCTGGGCATCGCTGTCGGCCCCTTTGTTTGCTTCATTTTCAATAGCAAACAATGCCGTATTTGTTGCGGGATTGATGGTTTTGGCGCTCAACTCACGGACAAAAAAACCTTTGTTCTTGCGGGCATCCACCAAACCCTGGGCCAGCAACTGGTCATACGCCGCCACCACCGTGCTGGGGCTCACCCCTTGCTGCTGGGCACACTGACGCACCGATGGCAAGCGGGCGCCCGGAGCGAGCAAGCGTGTCCGAATGCGCTCGGCAAAGCGTTCGGCCAATTGGTCAGTCAGCGACTGTGATGAGGACTTCAAAAGAGATGGCATGGAACAGTGTGCGCGGGGTTGGCTGTGTTGTTGAGGGCGACAATACAGATCAACAACTGAACTTGTCAACTGTATTGATGATGTATTGGCATCAGCGCTTACAGTGGAGACATCGGTGCGGATGACACCTCACCCCAACGCCCCAACATGTCCACCAGCGAACTCACCACCCTGTTGCTGTTTTGTACCGCGATGAGCTTCTCTCCCGGTCCCAACACCACCCTCTCAACCGCGTTGGCTGCCAACTTTGGTTTGCGCCGCGCGTTGCGGTTTTGCGTGGCCGTGCCCGTTGGTTGGACCTTGTTGATGCTGTTGTGCGGCCTGGGTGTGGGGGTGATGGTGACAGGCGTGCCCGCGTTGCGTTGGGGTGTGAAAGTGATGGGCGTGGCGTACATGCTGTGGCTGGCCAGCAAGCTGTTTCGCGCGCACCGCCTGGGTGAGGCCGACAGCGCGCGCCTGAACGTGACGTTTGCACAAGGTGTGATGCTGCAGTTCGCCAACATCAAGGCCTGGATGCTGGCCCTGACACTCTCTGCGGGATGGGTCGTCAACAGCCTGGGGCAGGCGGCTGACAACCCTGGCGAGCGCCTCGCCATCGTGTGCGGGGTGATGATGGTGTTTGCGTTCAGCAGCAACTTCACTTACGCACTGATCGGTTCGCTGTTGCGCCAATGGCTGGCGCAAGGTAAGCGCTTGCTGTGGTTCAACCGCGCGCTCGCCCTGGTCTTGGTGGCCACGGCAGGCTGGATGTTGACCGTATGAGCACACCCCCAAACGCTCCAAATCCACCACCCCGGGCACCCATGAGCCGCGAGGCACTGGGCATGTGGCTGGGCATCTTGGGCGTGGCGATGTTCGCCATCACCCTGCCCATGACACGCCTGGCCACCGGCACCACCGATGCCCCCCAACTGTCGCCCTGGTTTGTGACTTTTGGGCGTGCCGTGTTGGCGGCCGGGCTGTCGGCCGTCTTTTTGGTGGCGACGCGCTCCCCGCGTCCCACCCCGGCGCAATGGAAGCCGCTGACCATCGCGATGCTGGGCAATGCCATCGGCTACCCCCTGATGCTGGGCATCGCGCTGCGTAGCGTCACGGCCAGCCATGCGGCCGTGATCACAGCGCTGCTGCCCCTGGCCACAGCCGCCATTGCGGCATGGGTGTTGCACCAGCGGGCCCACCTTGGCTTTTGGTTGTGTGCTGTGTTGGGCAGCAGCCTGGTGATGGTGTTTTCACTGCTGCGCGCCTATCAGCTGGGCCACGGCTTTGGGCTGGCATGGTCAGACGTGCTCTTGGTGCTGGCCGTGTTGGCGGCGTCGTTTGGCTACGTTTACGGCGCACAGGTCACGCCGGAGCTGGGCGCCGAGCGCGTGATCTGCTGGGTCTGTGTGCTGGCCTTGCCCATCACCCTGCCCGGGGCGCTGCTCACCTGGCCTGCGCACAGTGCCAGCCCTTTGGCTTGGGGCGGCTTGATTTACGTGGGGGTGTTCTCCATGTGGATCGGCTTTTTTGCCTGGTACCGAGGCTTGGCCATGGGCGGCGCACTGCGGGTCAGCCAAACGCAATTGCTACAGCCTTTCTTGTCCATCCTGGCGGCCGTGCCATTGCTGGGAGAATCGCTGGATACCGTGACCTTGGGCTTTGCCTTGGCCGTGGTGTTGACCGTGTTCACCAGCAAAAAGATGCCCGTACAGGCTTTACCATCCCACCCCACAGCAACAAGATAGCAACCCGCGGAGACCCCCAATGACGACCACAACACCCCCTGCATTCAACTGGACCTTGGCTGCCCGCGCCGAGAAGATGAACCCCTCCGTGATCCGTGAAATCCTCAAGGTCACCGAAAAGCCCGGCATCATCAGCTTTGCCGGTGGTTTGCCTTCCCCCAAAACCTTTCCCATTTCTGAATTTGCCGCCGCATGTGAGAAGGTCTTGCGTGAAGATGGTCAGGCGTCACTGCAGTACGCGGCCAGCGAAGGCTACGCGCCCTTGCGCCAAGCGGTGGCAGACATGCTGCCCTGGAACGTGGACCCCAATCAGGTGCTGATCACCACCGGCTCCCAGCAAGGCCTGGACTTGCTCGCCAAAATCTTGATCGACAAAGACAGCCGCATCCTGGTCGAGACGCCCACCTACCTCGGCGCACTGCAAGCCTTCACCCCCATGGAGCCCAACGTGGTGGCCGTGGACAGCGACAACGACGGCATCAATGTGGACGATTTCGCCGCACGGGTTGGCACGGGGGCTGACAAAGCGCGCTTTTTGTACGTGCTGCCCAACTTCCAGAACCCCACGGGCCGCACCATGAGCGAAGCCCG
>CAZHDP010000097.1:0-9730 GCA_964531605.1 uncultured Burkholderiaceae bacterium
CAGCGCATTGTCGGCAAGCGAGCTGAAAAATTGCGCCGCCATGATGGTGAAAAAACCGCGCTTCATCGTCTTGTTGTCAGGGCGCGACCGAGGTGCGCCAGTGTGTTTAGAGAGGTGTCTCCATAAGGATGAGGGTTTATATCACGCGGGTTGCATGCCTACAGGCCATTGCCCACTGTCGGCATGGTCAGGCACACCGCCGCGCTCCCCTGTCCAGGTTGGTAAATAGTACCGAGACTCGCTCACAAAGGGGTTATCACCCTCACAATGGTGGGTGAAAGGGAGGTTGCCAATGAGCGACTATTGGGCGCACAGTGGAGGGCACGTGTTGGAGGAACACCTCCGAAAGGTGGCGTTACTTGCCCGGAACTTTGCGGTACACGTGCCCGAGGGTGCCTCTTGGGCCTACCTTGCCGGCCTCTGGCACGATCTGGGTAAGTACCGCACCGGGTTCCAAAAATACCTGCAACTCAGCCAGAATCCCGACGCCCACATCGAAGGCAAAGTGGGCGGGCGCGAGAAAACCCATTCAGCTGCAGGTGCGTTATGGGCGATCAAGCAACTGAACCAGCCCGATAAACCCTACGGCCATGTTCTTGCTTACCTGATTGCTGGTCACCACGCCGGGTTGGATGATTGGCATGGTGGACTCAAAGAGCGTCTGGACTCTGCAGACAGTGCCGCCGAATTGCAAGAAGCGCTTAATGCCCGCCCACCGCAAACCGTGTTGGATGCGGGTGACTTTGCCCCCGACCTGCGGAAGATTCCCGGCGGGGCGGCGGGTTTTGCGCTGTGGGTGCGCATGCTGTTCTCTTGTCTTGTGGATGCCGACTTTCTGGACACAGAGGCTCACTTCGATGCAGGTAAACCCTTGCGCAGAGAGGGCTTTCCCAGTCTGGACGCCATGCGTCTGGCGTTCGATGCACACATGACAGCCAAGGCCGCAGGCGTGAAGCCCTCGCAAGTCAATACCCTGCGCGGCAGCATCTTGCAACAATGCAGAGACAAGGCGGCGCTGCCCGCTGGGTTTTTCTCGCTCACCGTGCCCACGGGCGGTGGCAAAACCCTCTCCAGCCTGGCGTTTGCACTGAACCACGCCCAAACCCATGGCAAGCGACGTGTGATCTACGCCATCCCCTACACCAGCATCATTGAGCAAACGGCAGATGTGTTCCGTGAGGTTTTCAAAGCATTGGGCGATGAGGTACTGATCGAGCATCACAGCCAGGCTGATGCCGCCGACAAAGACGAAACCGCCCGCAGCCGTCTGGCCTGCGAGAACTGGGACGCCCCACTGATCGTCACCACCAATGTGCAGTTGTTCGAGTCCCTGTTCGCCGCCAAAACTTCGCGGTGTCGCAAGTTGCACAACATCGTGAACAGCGTCATCGTGTTGGACGAAGCACAACAACTGCCACCCGCGTTTTTGCAGCCGATTCTGGATGTGCTCAATTTGCTGGTGAAGCACTACGGCGTGAGCGTGGTGCTGTGCACCGCCACGCAACCAGCCCTCAACAGCACCGCGTACTTTGATGCCCGTCAAAGCCTGCGTGGTCTGGACAACGTGCGGGAGATCATTGACGAACCTGATACCTTGTTTGATGCCCTCAAGCGAGTGGATGTCGTGCTGCCGCCAGACTGGACGACGCCCACCGCCTGGGTTGACTTGGCCGCACAGCTCAGCGCCGAGGACTGCGTGCTGGTCATCGTCAACACACGCAAGGCAGCCCGCGAATTGCAACGCCTGATGCCCTCTGACACCTTGCATTTGTCGGCCTTGATGTGCGGCGCACACCGCAAAGACGTGATCACGCAAATCAAAGAACGCCTGAACGCCAAACGAGAGGGGCACGACTACCGACCTCTGCGCGTGGTCAGCACCCAGTTGGTGGAGGCGGGGGTAGACATTGACTTCCCCGTGGTCTACCGCGCCCTGGCCGGGCTGGATTCCATCGCCCAAGCCGCTGGTCGCTGCAACCGTGAAGGGCGCATGGCGGGTAAGGGTCGTGTGGTGGTGTTTGTGCCGCCTGAGCGGCCACCGCTAGGGCATCTGCGCAAAGGGGCTGATGCTTGCGTCTCTACCCTGCACGGCCACACGAACGACCCGCTGGCCCGTGGCTTGTTTGATCGGTACTTCAAAGAGTTCTACAACTCGGTGGATTTGGATGCCAAGGAAGTCGTCGCCAAGCTCACCATCGACGACCGCAAAACCCTGAGTGTGCAGTTCCGCACCGCTGCTGAAGCGTTCCGGCTGATTGACGATGCCGACTCTGCCACTGTGGTGGTGCGCTATGCAAGGCAATGCGATGAGATTGAAAAACTGCTTGGGATATTGGCTGCCGAAGGACCGCAACGCTGGCTGATGCGCAAGCTGCAGCGCTACACCGTGACCATTCCCAAACGATGGGCCGACAAGATGTTGGATCAACGCAGTCTGGTCCTGCCCCTGCCGGGTCTGTATGTGCAAGTGGATGCCGAAAATCTTTACGACCCCATGCTTGGCTTGAAGCCAGATGATGATGTTTACAACCCCAGTGGCTTTGCTGTTTGAAGGAAAACCATGCCCAGTTTTTGCCTCGAAGTCTCAGGCCCTTTCGCCTGCTTCACACGCCCAGAGATGAAGGTGGAGCGCGTCTCCTATGACGTGATGACGCCTTCCGCCGCGCGTTCGATTTTTGAAGCCATCTTGTGGAAGCCTGCCATCCGTTGGCGGGTGCACCGCATCGACGTGCTCAAGCCGATCCGCTGGATTAACTTGCGGCGCAATGAAGTCAGCGCCGTGGTGTCCACGCGTAATGTGCAGCAGGCGATGACGGCAGGCAGCGGTACGCTGGGCTTGTACATCGAAGACGAGCGCCAGCAACGCGCAGGTTACTTTTTGCGTGATGTGGCCTACCGCATCCATGCCGATTTGTCGCTGGCCCCGGCTTGCGCTGAGCCCTTGATGAAGTACACCGAAATGTTCACCCGCAGAGCGAGCAAAGGCCAGTGCGTGAACCAACCCTATTTGGGCTGCCGCGAGTTCGCGGCTGATTTCCGCTTGGTCACGGCGGACACCCCACCTGCCACACCGATTGGCGACACCCGTGAGCTGGGTTGGATGCTGCATGACCTGGACTTTACCCACCCGTCTGACCCGCAGCCGCGATTCTTCAATGCCAAGATGACTCAAGGCGTGGTGCAGGTTCCCCCGTTTGAAGAGGCACGCGGATGATTTTGCAAGCCCTGAACGACTACTACCGCCGCAAGTGCGATGACCCTGATCCGGCGCAACGCCTACCACCCTTCGGACTTGAGCAAAAGGAAATTCCCTTTCTGCTCGATATAAACGCTGCAGGTGAACTGCTGCAGTTGCGCGACACCCGTGAATTTCAGGGTAAGAAGAAAGTTGCTCGCACTTTTCGTGTACCCATTGGCGTCAAAAGAGCGTCCGGCGTGGCCGCCAATTTGTTGTGGGACACCGTGGAATACGTCCTGGGCGTGGACACCAAAGGCAAGCCTGAGCGAGTGGCGGAGCAGCACGCCGCGTTCCGTGCCCGTATTGCCGCATTACCTGATGCTGCCCGCGAAGACGCCGGCATTCAGGCCGTGATGCGCTTTCTGAACAGCATCGACTTGGCCCAGTTGGAACGCCATCCCGCCTGGGCTGATGCGCTGGAGAGTAACGCGGTGCTGAGCTTTAGGCTGCAAGGCGATATGGATTTGGTGTGCCAGCGCGCGGCAGTGATCAACGCGGTACTGAACGTCATCACAGATGTCGACGTACCCCAAGCGATGTGCTTGGTCACAGGCGAGTACGCTCCTGTCGAGCGCCTGCATGCTTCCATCAAAGGTGTGTGGGGTGCTCAAACCTCGGGGGCCAACATCGTGTCTTTCAACGCACGGGCATTTGAGTCCTATGGCAAAACCGAGCGCCAGGGCGAAAACGCACCGATCAGCACGGCTGCAGCCTTCGCCTACACCACAGCGCTGAACCACTTGCTGCGCAAAGACTCCACGCAGCGGATTCAAGTGGGCGACGCTTCCACCGTGTTCTGGGCCGAGAAGCAAGACCCGTTTGAAGACATTTTTGGCGAGATGTTCAAGGACAACCCGGATGGCAGCACCGCCGCCGTTCATGCGCTGCTGAATGCCGTGCAAAGTGGAAAGTGGGGGCGCTCAGATGAAGCCACGCGCTTTCATGTCCTGGGCCTAGCCCCTAACGCGGCGCGCATCAGCATTCGCTTTTACCACTGTGTGACTTTGGGCGAACTGGGCCAGCGCATCGCGCAGCATTTTGAAGACCTGTCGCTGGTGCGTGGCCCAACCGACGCTGAATTCCCCTCACTGTTTCGGCTGTTAACCGCAGCAGCCTTGCAAAGCAAGGCTGACAACATACCCCCGAACTTGGGTGGCGCCATCATGGACGCGATCTTCAGTGGCGGGAATACACCCTACCCCAGTCTGTGGCTTAACGCAGCCGTTGGACGTTGCCGCGCCGAGCAAACCGTCAATTACCTGCGTGCCGCAGGCATCAAGGCATGCCTCAATCGCCGCATTCGCCAAGCGCGTCCATCTTCACCTCCCTCCCATTCAGTACAGGAGTTTTTGCCCATGCTTGACCTCAGCAATTCCAACCCGGCATACCGCCTGGGGCGACTGTTTGCCGTGCTTGAAAAAATCCAGGAAGAAGCCAGCCCCGGCCTCAATGCCACCATCCGTGATCGTTATTACGGCGCGGCCTCCAGCACACCGGTGGCTGTATTCACTACCTTGCTACGATTGAAAAACGCGCACCTGAAAAAGCTGACGCTTGGGCGCACTGCGTCGTTCGAAAAATTGCTCGGTGAAGTGCTTGGCCCCGTGACCGAATTCCCCAAACACTTGCCACTGCCTGACCAAGGCCGCTTTGCCCTGGGCTATTACCACCAGCGGCAAGACTTTTTTACCAAAAAGCCTGACAACGCCAACAACACACCCACGGAAGGAACCCCAGCATGAGCCACGATCAACAACTCGCCAACCGCTACGACTTCGTCCTCATTTTTGACGTGAAGGACGGCAATCCCAATGGCGACCCCGATGCAGGCAATATGCCCCGCCTCGACGCGGAATCCGGCCATGGGCTGGTGACCGATGTATCGCTCAAGCGCAAGGTGCGTAACTTTGTCGGTTTGGTCAAAGAGCAAGATGTGCGGGAGCCTGTGGATGGCGAAAAGCGCTTTGAAATTTATGTGCGTGAAAAAGCCATCTTGAATCATCAGAACCAACGTGCCTACTCTGCATTGAATTTGGCTCTGGCGCCCGAAGAACAAGCGGAAGATGCTCCTGAAAATGCAGCAACGGATGCCAAGAAGAAAAAGCCCACCAAAGAAAAGCGCAAAGGCAGTGCCGATGAGGTGGGCCAAGCACGCAAATGGATGTGCCAAAACTTCTTTGACGTGCGCACCTTTGGTGCCGTCATGTCCCTAGGCGTGAACTGCGGCCAGGTGCGTGGCCCGGTTCAGCTCACTTTTGCCCGTTCAGTAGAGCCCATTGTTGCGCTGGAGCATTCAATTACCCGCATGGCCGTTGCTACTGAAGCCGAAGCAGAAAAGCAGCAAGGCGACAACCGCACCATGGGCCGCAAGCACACTGTGCCGTACGGTGTGTATGTGGCCCACGGCTTTGTGTCTTCCTTTTTGGCCAAGCAAACCGGGTTTGGTGAAGAGGATCTGGAATTGGTGTTCCAAGCCTTGGGGCAAATGTTTGAACATGACCGCTCTGCTGCACGCGGAGAAATGTCTACGCGTGGCCTGTATGTGTTCAAGCACGACAGCGAGTTGGGCAATGCTCCGGCGCACGCATTGTTTGATCGACTCAAAGTGGCTTCTAAAGTTGAGGGTGACGTCGCTCGCAGTTTCGATGCGTATTCCGTCGCTTTTGATGGCCAGAGCTTGGCCGTTGGGCAATCCATCCAACCAGCGCCTGGCGTTACGTTGACGAGACGTTGCTAGAGCAGCGTCCAGGAGAGGGTCATGAAAATCTTACCCACCGATTTCGACGGCCAAGCCATCCGCCGCGTGTACGACGAGGACACTGAAACCTGGTGGTTTTCGGTGATCGACGTGGTGCACGTGCTGACTGACAGCAATAACGCCCGGCGTTACTGGTCCGACCTCAAGCGCAAGCTCGCACAAGAGGCGGGCTCTGAGCAACTGTACGAAAAAATCGTACAGTTGAAATTAACATCAACAGACGGCAAGCAGCGGGAAACCGATTGCGCTACTGCTGCATCTCTGCTGCGCATCGTTCAATCCATCCCCAGCCCCAAAGCCGAGCCTATCAAGCTCTGGCTGGCCAAGGTGGGTTATGAGCGCATGCAAGAGATGGCTGATCCGGCCTTGTCCCTCAACCGCGCCCGTGAGACTTGGCAGCAGCATGGGCGTAGCGACAAGTGGATACAGCAGCGCATGACCGGGCAGGAAACTCGGAATAAGCTGACTGACTATTGGAGCGAGCACGACATCAAGGAGGGCAGTGAATTTGCCATCCTTACCAACATCATTCACCAGGAGTGGTCAGGTGTCAGTGTGAAAAAACACAAGAGCTTGAAGGGTCTGAAGAGCCACAATCTGCGCGACCACATGAGCGAGGCCGAGTTGATTTTTACCGCGCTGGCTGAACTCTCGACCCGGCAAATTGCTGAAAGCGCGGATGCCACAGGCATGACAGAAAACACAACTGCTGCTAAGACGGGTGGTCGTATCGCACGCCAAGCACGCACGCAGTTGGAGCGCGAAACAGGTAAGCCAGTGGTCACGGGCAGCAACTATTTACCTCTTGCTGCAAAGAAGTTAGCAAAGAAGACAACGAACAAACCGGTGACGAAAGCGCTCAAGACACCAAAGAAGCCCTGACATGCCAGCTGAGTCCGATCAAATCTCCCTGTCTGCCTTGCAGCACTGGGCCTATTGCCCTCGCCAATGTGGCTTGATCCACTTGGAGCAGGTGTTTGACGACAACGTCCACACCTTGCGGGGTCAGGCTGTGCATGCACGGGTAGATCAACCCGGCGTAGAGACTGCCAAGGGCGTGCATGTCGAGCGGGCTTTGCCTTTGTGGCATGACGATTTGGGGTTGGTGGGCAAAGCGGACGTTGTGGAGTTTTTGACGGGCGGTGTGCCCTACCCGGTGGAGTACAAGCACGGCAGTCGCCACAAAGCCGCTGACATCGCAGCCTGTGATGATTTGCAATTGGCGGCTCAAGCGCTTTGCCTGGAGTCGATGATGGGCAAGCCCGTGTTGGAAGGGGCTATTTTTTATGCGTCGTCCAAACGCCGACGAGCAGTGTCCATCACCGCGGCGTTGCGTGCAGACGTTGCAGTGACAACCGAGCAGGTCCGACAGATGTTGTCTAGCACCCGATTGCCGATGCCATTGACAGGGGCGGTGGCCGAACAGCGTTGCAAAGGCTGCTCGCTCAAAGACCGTTGCCAACCCCAAATGGCCGGCGCAGTTGCGCACTCTGCGGCTGTGAGTTTGTTCGACCCCGACGCTTGATGTAGACAGGCCACAGCATGCAATTGCTCAATACCTTGTACGTCACAACGCCAGACACGTATTTGCGTCTGGACAACGATACGCTGAGGGTGGAACTTGACCGCGAGGTCAAATTGCGCGTGCCTTTGCATCACCTGACCGCGGTGGTGTGCTTTGGGCACATCAGTCTGTCCGCGCCGCTGATGCATCGGCTGGCGGACAGTGGCATTGCGCTGGTACTGCTGGATGAGAACGGACGCTTCAAAGCGCGGTTAGAAGGTGTCGTGACCGGCAACGTATTGTTGCGTCAGGCCCAGTTTGAGTGTGCGCGTGACGCGAACGCTGCGTTGGCCATGGCACGTGCATTTGTCGCCGGAAAAATCAAAAATTCAAGACAAGTTTTGCAGCGTGGCGCCAGAGATGCCAAGCTGTCGGCGGATGCAGACCAACTCACCCGACTGGCCGACAACTTGGCCGCCAGCTTGCGCGCCTTGCCCTCGGCTGACAACGTGGACACGGTGCGCGGTCTGGAAGGCGAGGCTGCCCGCCAGTACTTCAGTGGCATGAGCCTTTTGGTGCGACCAGACTTGCGTGCAGACTTTGGCATGGATGGACGCAACCGCCGCCCACCGCGAGACCGCATCAATGCTTTGCTGTCGTTTTTGTACGCGATGTGGATGAACGATTGCCGTTCAGCCTTGGAGGCCGCTGGGCTTGATCCCCAAGTGGGGTTCTTGCACGCGCTGCGTCCAGGGCGTGCTGCGTTGGCCCTGGACTTGATGGAAGAGTTTCGCCCTTGGGCCGACCGTTTGGCATTGACCCTGATCAACCGGGGGCAATTGGCTACCGATGATTTTGTGGTGCGCGAAGGCGGTGCAGTCAGCTTGCTGCCAGATGCGCGCAAAGCCGTTGTGGTGGCGTTTCAAGAGCGTAAGCGAGAGGAGTTACTACACCCTTTGCTGGCGCAGTCGCTCCCCTTGGGCTTGGTGCCTTTGGTGCAGGCAAGACTGTTGGCAAAGGCATTGCGTGAGTCCGATATGCCATATGTTCCTTTCACCGCAAAATGATCACCGTTATCAACGATGCTGATACTTGTTTGTTACGACGTCAACACCGAAACCAAGGCTGGTCGGCGGCGTTTGCGGCGCGTTGCAAAAGTGTGTGAAAGCACAGGACAGCGGGTGCAACAGTCAGTGTTTGAATGCCAGATTGACCTGATGCAATTTGAGGTGTTGGAGCGTCGTTTGTTGGCAGAGATCGACGCGACGCAAGACTGTTTGCGCCTTTACCGCATACCTGAAACCCGTGGGTTTGGCGTGCAAGAGCACGGCAAATTCAAAGCGGTGGATTTTGATGATCCTTTGATCATTTGACGTTGTCAGCCCGCTGATTTCTGGTAACGTCAATCCGCGAACCTGAAGCGCGGAACTTTTCCCTGACAGGTTCGCGCACTCCACAAGCCAATGATTCCAAATGGTTTTTCTAACCTTGTCGTATTGATAGCGGTATTTTTGGCCGCTCGATGAGATGGGTTCGCGCGCTGACACAAAAATTCCGTTTGTTTTCAAGCATTTGGCAATGTGGAGAGTCGCTCACCAGCAATGGTGAGCGTGGATTGAAACTTCTCCTCCAGGCGAAGGGCAAACCACACACTGAGTGAGTCGCTCACCAGCAATGGTGAGCGTGGATTGAAACCCCCGACAAATCCCCCGACGCCATGGCCACGCCCGTGAGTCGCTCACCAGCAATGGTGAGCGTGGATTGAAACATCGCGTTGGCAATGCGCGTGTCCATCTGGCCACGAGTCGCTCACCAGCAATGGTGAGCGTGGATTGAAACTGCCATCTTGCGCAGTGCCTGATTGCCCTGTGCAGAGTCGCTCACCAGCAATGGTGAGCGTGGATTGAAACGTTTAGGAACCCAAACTCGGCTTTATAGTTCCTGAGAGTCGCTCACCAGCAATGGTGAGCGTGGATTGAAACTGACCTGCTTGTAAGTTGGCCCAGGGCGGCGGCGTGAGTCGCTCACCAGCAATGGTGAGCGTGGATTGAAACATCTGTCGCATGGCCATTGGCATAGCATTCGGCCAGAGTCGCTCACCAGCAATGGTGAGCGTGGATTGAAACACTTTTTGGCCTACCTGCGCCAGGCAGACGCCACGAGTCGCTCACCAGCAATGGTGAGCGTGGATTGAAACGCCTTGGTCGTCGAGGTGATCCCCTAGGTCGAC
>CAZHDP010000098.1:0-9668 GCA_964531605.1 uncultured Burkholderiaceae bacterium
TGCACCTCGAAAAACCCCACATCCGGGGCTTGTTCATGAATGCATTGAAAGTGCTCGGGTTTTAGCCCAAGCCCCGCCCGGTGGGCCAAAGCGCGATGTGCTTGCGCAGGCATGGCGAGTGTCCTCGTCTGTGCCCAGCTGTGATCAGGCCTTGTCCTTGAACTCTTTGAGCTGCCCAAAACCGGTGGGTGATTTAGGCGACGCTGTTTTTTCGCAGGTGCCCTTGGGGACGAGTGACCACGCATTGCCTTGGTGGTCCATTTTGGAGGTGCCTGCGCAGGTGGTGCCGGGGCCCGCAGCGCAGTCGTTTTTGCCCTTCAAGGCCACGCCAAAGCATTTTTCCTTGTCTGCTGTTTGGGCGGTCACAGGGCTGGCGGCCAATGTCAGGGCAGCGCCCATGGCCAAGGCCAGAGCAGCACCTGTGGCGATGCGGGCTGCGCGGGCGGTGCAGGGGGTTGTGTTGTCGGTCATGGAAGAACTCCTCAGGGGTTGATAACAGCAAAGGTGTGAACCGTTCATCACGGCTCACACTGCAGTAGTCGACGCAGGTGGGGAGTTCTTACACGCTCAACGGTAAAACGCGTCGACTTTCCCTTTGAGCTTGAGCAGCAGGGGGCGGCCCTTGCGGTCCACGGTTTTGCCCGCGGGGACTTTGATCCAGCCTTCGCTGACGCAGTACTCTTCTACATCGAAGCGGTCCTTGTCATTGAAGCGGATGCCGATGTCGTGCTCAAACACGGCGGCCACGTGGTGTGGGCTGCGGGGGTCAATGGACAGGTGGTCGGGCAAAGCGGGACGTGTTTGGGCGTCGGTCATGGTGTCTGTGGTTCTGAGTAACAAAACTCAATTTTCGTGCATGTTGCCAGTGCGCTCATAGCGGGCATGCCACGACAGCGCTTCCTCCAGCAAATGGGGGGTGTGCATGCCGCCTCGTCCCGCTTGGGCCGCGCGCTGTGCACGGTCTACGTAGTCTCGCAGTGCGGGGCGGAAATCGGGGTGTGCGCACCGCTCAATGACGACCTCCGCTCGCCGGCGTGGGGCCAAGCCACGCAGATCGGCCAAACCCTGTTCGGTGACGATGATTTGAACGTCATGTTCGGTGTGGTCCACGTGGCTGACCATGGGTACGATGCAAGAGATGCTGCCGCCTTTGGCGGTGGATGGCGTCATGAACATGGCCAGGTAGGCGTTGCGTGCAAAGTCTCCTGACCCACCTATGCCGTTCATGATGCGCGTGCCCATGATGTGGGTTGAGTTCACATTGCCGTAGATGTCGGCCTCGATCATGCCGTTCATCGAGATCACGCCCAAGCGGCGAATCACTTCGGGGTGGTTGGAAATACCCTCAGGTCTGAAGATGATGCGTTGGCGGTAGAAGTCCAGATTGGCCAAAAATTCCGCTTTGCCTTCCGCACTCAGCGACATGCCTGTGGTGGAGGCCACCGTGAGCTTGCCGGATTTGAGCATCGCCAGCATGCCATCTTGCAAGACTTCAGTGTAGGCCGTCAGCCGCTCAAAGGGCCCCTGGTTCAGCCCAGCCAGCACGGCGTTGGCGATGTTGCCCACGCCTGATTGCAGAGGCAGCAAATCGGGCGGCAAACGCCCCTGCTTCACTTCGTGGCCGAGAAAATCCAGGATGTGCTGGGCGATCAGTGCCGAGTCGTGGTCTGGGGCCGCGAAGCGGGTGTCTCGATCAGGCTCATGGGTCTCGACAATCGCCACCACGCGATCGGGGTCCACTTGCAGGTAGGGTTGTCCAATGCGGTCACCTGCGTGCACGATCGGGATGGGTTTGCGAAACGGCGGCAACGCACTGTCGTAATCGATGTCGTGCATGCCGTCGATGCCCAAGGGCTGTTGGCTGTTGACCTCCAGGATGATCTTGTCAGCCTGGTCCAACCATGTTTTGTTGTTGCCCAATGAGGTCGACGGAATCAAGCTGCCGTCTTCCCGGATGCCCGCCACTTCAACCACGGCCACATGCAGTTTGCCCAGAAACCCAAAGCGCACGAATTGCGGGGTGTGGGACAAATGCATGTCCAGGTAATCCATCGTGCCTGCGTTGATGCGTTCCCGGCAGGCTGCGTCGGATTGGTAGGGCAAGCGCATCTCGATGCCGCCCGCCTTGGCCAAGGCACCGTCAAGCTCAGGCGCAGTCGATGCGCCTGTCCAGATGCCGACCTTGAACGGCTCACCTCTTGCATGGGCTTGCTCCATGCGTGCAGCCAGCACCGGTGGAATGGCTTTGGGGTGACCGGCGCCCGTGAATCCGCTCATGCCCACGTTGTCGCCGTGTTGAATGAGGGCTGCGGCAGCAGCCGGAGACATGATTTTTCGGCGCAAGGCCGGATTCAAAATGCGAGAGGGAATGTCTGACACGGTAAGGTTGGCGCGACCCAAAGTCGCTGCTGCAATGAGAAGCGCCAGACTTTAAACCACCGCGGCCATCCTGCTGGCCTGATCAATGGCCCGTTTCGCGTCCAATTCGGCGGCTTCAAACGCGCCACCGACCAGCGACGCCTTCACGCCCAAGGCCATCAATTCGTCGTACAAGCCCCGCAACGGCGTTTGCCCAGCACACACCACCACGGTGTCGACGTCAAACAACGTCGGTTGTCCGTCGACACGGGCATGCAAGCCGGCATCGTCGATCTTGAGGTACTCCACACCATTGATCATTTTGACGCCACGCCGTGTCAGCGTCATGCGATGGGTCCAGCCTGTGGTGCGCCCCAGGTTTTTCCCCACGGGGTCTGTTTTGCGCTGCATCAGCGTCACGGTACGGTCAGCCTTCTCTGCGTGCGGTTGTACGCCGGTCACGCCTCCGCGAGGGTGGTTCTTGAAGTCAATGCCCCACTCACGAGCGAAGACGTTGACGTCTTGCGATGCAGAGGTGCCGGCGTGGGTGATCAACTCCGCCACGTCAAAGCCAATGCCACCAGCGCCCATGATGGCGACCTTTTGGCCTACCGCTTTTCGACCAGAAATGACATCGATGTAAGACACGGCTTTCGCATGGTCGATGCCTTCGAGTGCGGGCTTGCGGGGTGAGATGCCTGTAGCGACCACCACCTCATCGTAGGGCGTATCCACAAACGTGCGCGAGGTGACCGGGCTGTTCAGCCGCAACTCAATGCCATGCACGTCGATCATGCGGCGGTAGTAGCGCAAGGTTTCGTAGAACTCTTCTTTGCCAGGGATGCGTTTGGCGAGGTTGAATTGCCCCCCGATTTCTGACGCACTGTCATAGAGGGTCACTTTGTGACCCCGCTGTGCTGCGACGGTGGCATAAGCCAGACCCGCAGGACCTGCGCCCACCACTGCGATGCGTTTCGGGGTGGCGCTGGGCAGGTAGTTCAACACAGTTTCGTTGCAGGCACGTGGGTTCACCAGGCAGCTGACCTGTTTGCGACCACCAAAGGTGTGGTCCAGGCAGGCTTGGTTACAGGCGATGCAGGTGTTGATCTCATCCTCGCGCCCTTGTTGTGCCTTCAGCACCAATTGGGGATCGGCCAGCATCGGTCGGGCCATCGAAATCAAGTCCGCGTCGCCCCGTTCCAGCACTTCCTCGGCCACGTGGGGCATGTTGATGCGGTTGCTGGTGATCAAGGGGACTTTCAATACCTTGCGCAGTCGCCCCGTGACGGAGGTGAACGCCGCGCGAGGCACCATGGTGGCAATGGTTGGCACGGGCGCCTCATGCCAGCAAAAGTGGGTGCTGACAATGTTGACTCCCGCCGCTTCGACCGCTTGGGCCAGGGTGACGATCTCGTCCCATGCCAAACCACCTTCCAGCATGTCCATTGCAGAAATGCGAAAGATCACGATGAAATCAGGGCCCACGGCGGCCCGCACACGCCTGACCACTTCCAAGGGGAACCGCATCCGATTTTCATAGGAGCCTCCCCACTGGTCTGTGCGTTGGTTCGTTTTTTGCACCAGGAAGGTCGACAACAAATAGCCTGCAGAGCCAATGATTTCAACGCCGTCGTAGCCAGCCTGTTGGGCCAACGCTGCACATCGCGCAAAGTCTGACAACTGCTTTTCGATGCCAGCCTCATCCAAAGCGGTGGGCGTGAACCGGCCGATGCGGGATTTGATCGCCGAGGGCGCCACGCAACCAGGATTGCCTGCCAGCGGGCCAGTGTGCAAGATTTGCATGCAAATCTTCACATCAGGGTCTGCCGCGTGCACAGCTTGGGTGACCCTTCGGTGCTCTGCTGCTTCTTCTTGTGTGGACAGTTTGGCGCCAGAACCCGCTTCAATGTTGGGTGGAATTCCGCCGGTGATGATCATGCCGACGCCGCCCGCGGCCCGCTCGGCGTAATACGCGGCCAACCGGTCAAACCCGTGTTCGGCTTCTTCCAGCCCCGTGTGCATGGATCCCATCAGGACACGGTTTTTCAGCTGTGTGAACCCCAAGTCCAAAGGGGTGAACAATTTGGGGTAACGCGGGTGGTGGTTCATGGTGTCTCGCCTTGTCGTGATCATCAGCACGGATTACAACAAGGTTTCTCCTCCAGGCAAGTCACGAAGTTGATTCGCCCTCCCGTTTTTGGGCTGACTGCCACAGCCCTGCGCGATGGTCACCTACTTGTTGGCGTTGGGGAAAAACAGTGGTTCACCGCCGATTTTGTAGCTGGCAATCGCCTGCTGTCCTGCTGCAGAGATCACCCAGTCGACAAATTTTTGACCGTCAGCCGCTTTCACGTGAGGGTGTTTGGCAGGGTTCACCAGCAACACACCGTATTGGTTGAACAAGCGCTTGTCGCCTTCAACCAGCACGGCCAAGTCGGCCCGATTTTTGAAATTCAACCAAGTGCCTCGGTCAGTCAAGGCGTAAGCCCCACTGCTGGCCGCCATGTTCAGTGCGGGCCCCATGCCACAGCCACAGGCTTTGTACCCGGAGCCTGTTTTGTCAGACAGGTTGGCCATGGTCCAAAACCGCAGCTCGGCCGCATGTGTGCCGCTTTTGTCACCACGAGAAATGAAGGGTGCGTTGGCCGCAGCAACTTTTTTCAGCGCTTCCACAATGTCGGTGCCTTTGGTTTTGACCGGGTCGTTCGACGGGCCTACCAACACGAAATCGTTGTACATCACAGGGTAGCGTTTCACGGCAAAGCCTTGTTCGACCACTTTTTCTTCGGCCACCTGGTCGTGCACAAACAGCACGTCGGCATCACCTCGGCGCCCCATGTCGATGGCTTGTCCGGTGCCCAGCGCCACCACTTTGACGTCGATGCCTGTTTGCTTTTTGAATTCAGGCAGCAGGTGCGAAAACAGGCCCGATTGCTCCGTTGATGTGGTGGATGCCATGACGATGGACTGGGCTTGCACGCCTGCCATGAGGGTGAGGAGGATCCCGGTGACAACGCTGCCTCGGATGGCACGCTGGAAGGCTTGACGGCTGTGGTGCATAGGCTCAAAAGATGATTGAAAAGGTTAAGCTATCGTAGCTGTCCCCACCTCTTTCAACGATATGAAGCGCTGTGCATAGGATTCAATTTCATTACTCTCTGTCTGACGACAGTTCGCCATTGCAGGTGCGCAATCCATTGATCGATTTGTTGCAGGCGGTGAGCGCCCAGGGGTCGATTTCAGGGGGGGCCAGGCAGCTCGGCTTTTCGTACCGGCATGTGTGGGGTGAACTCAAAAGGTGGGAGGACAAGCTCGGACGCCCTTTGGTCATCTGGGAAAAGGGACAACGCGCGAAACTCACCGAATTTGGCAGCAAGCTGATGTGGGCAGAGCAGCAGGCCCAAGTCAGGTTGAGCCCTCAGATCGATGCCTTGCGGGCTGAACTGGAACGCACATTTGACCAAGCCTTCAACGATGAAGTGCATGTCACCACGCTCTACGCCAGCCACGACGACGCGCTGAGTGCCCTGCGCGAGTTTGCCCTGGGGGCTGATCAATCCGGTATGGATCAGCCGAGCTTGCACCTGGACGTGCGTTTTGTCGGCAGTGTCGATGCGATCCGAGCGCTCAACGAAGGTCGCTGCATGATGGCCGGGTTTCACACGCTGGCAGGTGCGACCCGGCAGACGTTGACGGCCCGGACATACAAGCCACTGCTCAAACCCGGTTTGCACAAGATCATCGGGTTTGCCGAGCGTTTTCAAGGCTTGATGGTCCCCCAGGGCAATCCCATGCAGCTGCACTCGCTGATGGATCTGGCCCGCGCGGGCCTGCGGTTTGCCAGCCGTGTGCCCGGCAGCGGGACGCGTGTGTTGCAAGACGAGTTGTTGGGCCAGCTTGGCTTGACGTTGGCCTCACAGTGCCACACGGTTCAGTACGAGTCCTCACATTCAGCCGTTGCACAGGCTGTTGCGGCAGGGCAGTGTGATGTCGGTTTAGGCATCGAGGCTGCAGCCCATCGGTTTGGCCTGGCCTTTGTGCCCCTGGTCAAGGAGCGTTATCACCTGGTGTGCTTGAAGTCTGCCTTGGACCAGCCTGCCGTGCGGGCGCTGCTGACTTTGCTGCACATGCCAGCATGGCATGCCAAGTTGTCGGAAATTGCGGGCTACACCCCAAGCCAAAGCGGCGAGGTGTTGTCCTTGCGCCGGGTGTTGCCCTGGTGGGACTACCGTCTTCCGAAAGCTGCTTGAGTGAATTTAATCCGGGTAATTTTGGTGTTATCCCTCGCGTCGGCCGTTGCTCGTCAAACTGAAGTCAGAAAAAGACTTGAAAAAGTCCTTAATTTTCTGTTTAAGTTGCCGTTATCAACACCATGAAGCGGGGAATTTCCCCTGCAGTTGTTGATTCGAGGTCCATCATGAAAGTCGCTCCTGTTGATCGATACGGTGGCTGGCGAGCTGTCGGCGCCAGTACAGAAGCCCGCTCGTCCGCAGCGAGCCGCTTGCAGACGCTCACCTCCGAGACGACCGCAGAGCCGATCAAAACCGAGCTGATGAGTGGGCGAGAGTTGCCGGTGGTCCCTGTCAAACAAGGCAGCAGGGTGCAGGCACGCGTGGTTCAAGAAGGCGAGCGCCCTCGTATTGTGGAAGAGGCGCTGAGCACGTACAACAGCATGCAAGCCGCGGCAGAGGCCCAGAACCCCACCCGGCCGACATCAGATGCAGTGCCCTCTGCCACCGAGGCCACGGGTGCTGCCAGCGGGTCTGAGACGCCTAACGCGTCGCAAGCTGCACGCACCTCAGAGGCCAAAGCGCCGACCAGCGATCCTCGCTTTGCCCGCTCTGGCGTGGCCAGTTTGACGGAAGAGGGCAAAAACGCCGTGTTTGGTGACCCCAAGTTGCAAGAAGCACGCGAAGCCCAACAAAACAAAGAACGTGCCGCAGAGGAGGCCCGACGCCCGGCTGCAGAGCCCATTTCCAAGATGTTGATCGACCACGTCCACAACATGTGGGCAGCCAGCCGGTCTGTGGTGGACTTGTCCAATTCTGCGCCCAACAAGGTGACTGCGGCCGATCCTGTCGGTCAAGTCGGCGGGGCGAGTGGCTCCGCTGTCACCGCCAAAGGGGTGTCGCGCCGAGCCAAGTCCTGATGGACCACCAGTTCGCGCTCAGCACCTGCTGAGGTCAAGGTCCACAGATCGCGGTGAAATCCGCGCACCGCACTGCGGTGGGCGATCGACACGAGCGCACCGTCGCCTTGCGACACCATGTCGGTCAGGCGCTGGTAAAGCACAGCTTCGGCGGCCTCGTCCAACGCGCTGGTGGCTTCATCTGCAAACAACCATTTGGGTTTTTTGAGCAGGGCCCGTGCCACGGCCAGGCGCTGTTGTTCTCCGCCAGACAGGCGCATGTTCCACGTGGTCCGCTCATCAAGTTGTGGGGCAAGTTCTGGCAACAGGGCGGCGTGCAGCGCGGCGGTCAACGTCTCATCGCTGTAGTGCTCAGGCGACTCTGGGTAGGCCAGCACCTCTCGCAACGTGCCCTCGGGCAAATACGGTCGCTGCGGCAAAAACATCGCTTCTTTGTCAAACCCCTCGGGCCTTTCCACACGGCCCGAAGCCCATGGCCAAATGCCCGCGATGACGCGAAAAAGCGTGGATTTGCCGCTGCCAGACGGACCGGACAGCAGCACCGTGTCACCAGACCTCAACGCCAGGTGTGGGACATGGAACAGTGTTTGGTGTGTGGGCAACTGCAGGCCCAGTCCTGTGGCGCTCAGTTCTCCGTCAGGGGCGGTGTCTTGCGTGAGTAAGGCTGTCGGTAAAGCCTGAAAACCCTCTTCAAAACTGGTGAGCCGGTCAGCTACAGCACTCCAGGCGGCCAACTGATCGTAGTTGTCCACAAACCAGGCAAGCGAATCTTGCACCCGACCAAAGGCAGAGGCAACCTGCATCAATTCACCCAATTGGATCGCGCCTGAAAAGAACCTGGGTGCTGCCACCACGAAGGGGAACACCGAAGCCACTTGGCCAAAACCTGTGGTGAACCACAGCAAGCCCTTTTGGGTACGGATCAACTGCCCATAGTTGGCGAGAACAGCAGAAAACCGCTTCTCAAGTTGCGCATGCTCCAGCTTGTCGCCTTTGTCGAGCGCAATGGATTCGCTGTACTCGCGGACACGAACCATGTGGTGTCGAAAATCAGCTTCACGCCGTTGTTGTTCGAAGTTCAGTTTCACCAGAGGGCGTCCGATCCAATGGGTCACCCAACTGCCGAGCAGACAGTACAAGATGGCCATCCAGACCATGAACCCAGGGATGGTGATGGTCTGGCCATGCCATTCAAAACCAAAACTGCCTGACAGGGACCACAAGATGCCCACAAACGAAGCCAGGGTGACCACCGCATTGAGAAAACCCATCGAGAGCGACACCGTGGCACTGGTGAATTGATTGATGTCCTCCTGTATCCGTTGGTCAGGGTTGTCGGGGGTGTTTTGACCGAAACGCAGCAGTTCCAATTGGTAAAACGCGTGGCCTGACAGCCAGCGCTGCAGGTAGTGAGAGGTCATCCACTGTCGCCAATTCATCTGCAGGACTTGGGTCAGGTAGAACTTGTAGACCGCCACCGCAATGAAGGCTGCGGCCAGCCAACAAAAGCGCCCCAGCTCCCGCCAAAACACCGCTTGGTCTTTGTTCTGCAATGCGTCGTAAAACCCCCGGTTCCAGTCGTTCAGCAAGACCAAAAGGTACACCGCTCCCAGGTTCAGGGTGATGATGGCGGCGAGCAAGCCACGCGCCTTCCACCGTTGGTCGGAGTGGAAGTACGGCAGTGACAGGGCGGCGACCTTGCGGATGTGCAGGCGCAGTGCGGTGATGCGAAGGGCGGGTGGCGTCATGCCGTGCATTGTGCCCGCGTTCCCGGCGCCGAATCGCTCAGCGCGGCCGCGTCTGAGAGGTCAGGTCAGCGGGGGTTAGAGACCCCACTGGCGACATGCCCCGCCGGCACGTGCACGGCTGCCGACTCAATGTGCCCAGTTTGGTCGTCGAAGAAAAAGTCAGGTTCGAACTCACGCAAAAATTCGCCTTTGTCCAGTCCGCCCAAAAACATGGCCTCGTCCACGCTGATGTTCCAACTCATGAGTGTGCGGATGGCGCGCTCATGGGCCGGAGCACTGCGGGCCGTGACCAGTGCGGTGCGTACCCGCATGCGGGGGGTGCCCTCTTGCTGCAGCCGTTGCAAGGCGGCCAGCAGGGGCATGAACGGACCCGCAGACAAGGGCAGGGCCGCCTTGTCTTTCTCGTGCTGCTG
>CAZHDP010000099.1:0-9644 GCA_964531605.1 uncultured Burkholderiaceae bacterium
AGTCGCCCTCTTCATCGGCGACGAACTCCAATTGGCGCATTTGCCCCACAGCAATGTCCGTGGTCACTTCTGGCCAGCGTGCGGTTTTGGGGATGGGCCCACCGTCTGTGCCGGTCACGGTGAACTCGTGCCCGTGCAGGTGGATGGGGTGGTTCGTCATGGTCAGGTTGCCGATGCGCAGGCGCACCTTGTCGCCCAAGCGCACGTTGAATGAATCAATGCCTGGGAAGGCTCGGCTGTTCCACGTCCACAGGTTGTGGTCTAGCATGGTGTTGGGCTTGGGTGTGCTGCTGCCGGGGTCGATGTCATAGGCGTTGAGCAAGAAGCAAAAGTCCCGCTGCACCTCGTCGATCAAGGGGTGCTTGGCTTTGGGGTGGGTGATCCACATCCCCATCATGCCCATCGCCATTTGCGTCATTTCATCGGCATGCGGGTGGTACATGAAGGTGCCTGGGCGTCGCGCGACAAACTCGTACACCCACGTTTTGCCAACCGGGATTTGCGGTTGGGTGAGGCCGCCCACGCCGTCCATGCCGTTGGGCAGTCGCTGGCCGTGCCAGTGCATCGTGGTGTGCTCGGGCAACTTGTTGGTCACAAAGATGCGCACACGGTCGCCTTCGACCACCTCGATGGTGGGGCCAGGGGATTGGCCGTTGTAGCCCCACAGCGTGGCCGTCATGCCAGGAGCAATCTCGCGCAACACTGGCTCTGCCACAAGGTGGAATTCTTTGACGCCGTTGCGCATGCGCCAAGGGCATGTCCAGCCGTTGAGGGTGACCACTGGGTTGTAGGGGCGGCCGTTTGGTGGCACCAGAGGTGGGGCCGTTTTGGCATGGGCCATCGTGATGGGTTCGGGAATGGCGGCCAGGGCAACCGTACCAACGGTGCTTATGGCTGCCAATGCGCCTTGGCTGCTGCGCTGAAAAAAGTGTCTGCGGTCCATGTCAGTGTCCTGCGGAAGAGGGTGAATTGCTGCTCATCATGGCATTGCCCAAGCCTGCCAATGCGCCGGGCGATGTGCCCGTCAGTGCGGTTTGCAAATCGGTTTCAGCAAGCCAAAAATCTCGCTGGGCTTGGATGGCGCTTTGCGTGCTGAGCACCAGCGCCCGGGTGTCGGCGAGCAGGTCCCACACGCTGGCCAGCATGCCGTTGTAGCGCAACACCAGCTCGTCGTTGATGAACTGGCGCAGCGGCACGATTTCTTGGCGGTAATGCCGTGCCAAGTCGTAGGCGGTGCGGTAAGCGCCGTAGGATTCGCGTGCTTCAGAGCGCGCCAACACGGCGACATCGCGCACCCGCTCGACGGCTTGCAAATACACCCCTTGGGCGCGGGCGTTGCGGGCTTGGCCCCAGTCAAATATCGGCAGTGGGACTTCCACTTCCCAGCCCCTGAGCGTGCCTTGCCCGCTGGTGGCGTTGTCCCAGGTTGTGTTGCGCTTGTAACCGAGGGTGAGTGCGTTCACATAACCTGTGGCTTTGACAAAGCCCAGTGACTTGGCCACGTAATCGGCCTCGGTGCGTGCCGTTCGCACGTCCAGTCGCTCACGCAGTGCTTGCGCTTCTGCATGGCCGTTGTCTGCGACAGTGGTGGGCAGGTCTGGTAAGCGGTCCGGCAGGGTGAATTGGGTTTGGACACCCCACAGGCCCATGAGCCGCGTGAGGTTCTCCCGTGCGGCCAACGCCGCCTGCTCGCTGCGGGCCAGTTGTGCCAACGCGTCCGCCAAATAGACCTGTTCACGCGCTTGTTGAAGTCGGCTCCAGTTGCCGATGCGGGCCATGCGTCGAGCCAATTCAGCACCGGCCTCGGCGGCTTCCTTGACGTCACGCATGTACTGGGCGCTTTGTTGCGCTGCCACAGCGTGAACCCACGCTTTGCGCGTTTCGGCAGCCAGGCGAACCACGTCCTGCGCGGCCCTGAGCTTGGCCAACTCATGCTGGCGCCCTTGCCATTCGGCACGCCACGGCAAGGTGATCAAGCTCCACACGTTGAAGCTGAGGATGCGTTCGATTTCCACCCGTTCACCCTCGACAAAACGGCCCAGGGCGAAATGCGGATTTGGCAAGGTGCTGGCTTGCACCCGGTCGGCATCGCTGATGCCCAGGGCGGCCATGGCTGCTTGCAGGCGTGGGTTGTTCAGCAGGGCAATGCTGACCGCCGCTTGCGCGGTCAACGGTTCAGGTGCTTGGCCTGGCGAGGCCTTGCGGAGCAGCATTTCAACGGCTTGCGCCACCTGGGCTGGGTCACGTGACAACGCGACGTTGACGCCCTGTGTTTTGCCATCGGTCAGCCGTTGAAGGTCGTCCATGTCGGCCTGAGGTGCCAGCACGGCGCAGCCTGTGAGCGCTGCCACCATCAGGGTTGCGGTGAACCTGGTTCGCAAGGTCATGGTCGCTCCTGGGCCGTGGTGTCCTTTGTCTCCGCGCGCAGGATGTCCGCATGGCCTTGGGCGTATTGACCCACGGTAGCGTTTGCCTGGGCCCAGTCTTCGGGTTTGGCGACAGGCACCACCGGTTGCGATGCTGACGAGAACACCGAGCGGTAGGTGTGCACAGGCACCTTTACCGTGGGGTTGGCGGCGTCAGCCGTGGCCGCGTTTGTTGATACTTCGGCCGCCATGGCTGGCTGGTTCGCCATGTGCCAAGGCAGGGTCAGCAAGGTCATCAGCACCAGGCGAAGGCACGCCAGTCTGAGGTGCCTGGCCCGTGAACAGGTTTGGAAAACGGTGTGAAAAAAAGTGTGAAAAAAAGTGCGAAAAGAAGTGCGAAAAGAAGTGCGAAAAGAAGTGCGAAAAGAAGTGTGAAAAGAAGTGTGAGATGAGGTCAACAGTGATCTCCTGAAACGAGACAGAGGGCACACCATGGCTGTCCACGGACACGATGGCGTGCAGGTTTTTGGCCGCTGAGGTGTCGCTGGAAATGTCGCTGAGCGGCAAACTCAGGACGGACTCAGGGTATGAAGTTCAGGAAATCGGTGGTTTTTGACGCAGCGTTGGTGCTGCGCTGGTGTCGCTGGGGGCTTGTCCCACAGGCGTGTCTTGGGAGACGTTGCGCAGCGTCAAATGCAAGCCCGTCACCGAGACCACCGACGAATGGCATACGTCACACAGGTGGCAAGCGGCATGGTCCTCACCGTCCTCACCATTGGCGTGGTTTTGGCTGGCACCATGAGCGCCGTGGTCCATGTTGGCATGCGCATCCATCATGCCGAAATTTTCAGCATGAAAATGAGCTTCTCCGCTCGTGTGGTGTGATTTCTTTGCTACTGAAAATGTAGCGTGGTTGTGCTGATTGCCGCCAAATCCAGCTTCTTGCACGGCCATGGCGTCGCCCATCCAGCCGCGCAGAGGCAGCATGAGGATCATCAGGGTGAGCAAAAAGCGACGCATACGAGAATGATACGCCGACGTCGGCTTGTTTGCAGGCTTCAACCGGGCTGGGGCAAGCTGGTTGAGGCCATCGGGGTCATGTAGTCGACACGCCAAACGTGGCCAGGGTGCTACGCTTGTCTCACCATGACACTCCCCCACACGTCTTCCGCCGAGGCCTTGCCAGATTCGCGTTACGCCATGTGGCGCTTGTTCGTGACGCTGGTGGTGATGACCATTGCCGCGGCTGGCATGTATGTCGTGCCCGTGGTGTTGCCCGCGGTGCAGCTCGAGTTTGGGGTTGATCGGGCAGAGGCTTCGCTGCCGTACACCTTGCTCATGCTGGGGTTTGGCCTGGGGGGGATGTTGATGGGCAAGTTGGCCGATCAACGCGGTGTGATGGTTCCCTTGTTGATCGGATCCGGTGGGCTGGCTTGCGGATTTATCGTGGCCGGGATGTCCCACAGCATCCTTGTGTTTGCCCTGGCGCACGGTGTGCTGATCGGGCTGCTGGGGGCTTCATCCACGTTTGCACCGTTGGTGGCGGACACGTCGCTGTGGTTTGTCAAGCGGCGCGGCATTGCTGTGGCCGTGTGCGCCAGCGGCAACTACGTGGGCGGGGCCATTTGGCCACCGGTGGTGCAGCATTTTGTGGACGCGGTGGGTTGGCGGCAGACCTATCTTGGTTTGGCCGTGTTCTGCGGGCTGAGCATGGCAGGTTTGTCGTTGTTGATGCACCGGCGGCCACCCTTGGCCGTGCCCACGCCAGCGGGTGCGTCTGGTGCACCACGTGTGGTGGCCTCTGAGCAGCCCTTTGGCCTGAGCATGACCCGTGCACAGGCCTTGCTGTGCGTGGCAGGCGTGGCCTGTTGTGTGGCGATGGCCATGCCCCAGGTGCACATCGTGGCTTATTGCACCGATCTGGGTTACGGCGCTGCGCGAGGTGCCGAGATGTTGTCGCTGATGCTGGCCTGCGGGATTGTCAGCCGACTGGTGTCCGGGATGATCTGCGACCGCATTGGCGGGCTGCGCACCCTGTTGTTGGGGTCGGCCTTGCAAGGCATCGCCTTGCTGATGTTTTTGCCGTTTGACGGGTTGGTGCCGCTCTACCTGATTTCTGCCATGTTCGGCCTGTTCCAGGGGGGCATCGTGCCGTCCTACGCCATCATCGTGCGCGAGCATTTCCCGGCAGTCGAAGCTGGTGCGCGGGTGGGCGCGGTCATCATGGCCACGATGCTGGGCATGGCCTTGGGTGGTTGGATGTCGGGCAAGGTGTTTGACCTCACCGGGTCCTACCACGCGGCTTTTGTGAATGGCGTGGTCTGGAATCTGCTGAACATGAGCATCGCGGTGTATTTGTTTCGCCGGACGAGGGCGCTCAACACTTAGCCGCGCAACTTGGCCTCGGCTTTGTCCAGCCACAGCTGAATGCTGTCGAGCAGGTCTTTCTGGCTGAAAGAGCAACTTTCCTCGCTGAACAAAGCGCTGGATTCCAGGCGATCCAGCAGGTTGAGCAACACCGTTTCAAATGGGGGAGGGAGTTGTGCCAGCAGGGCGCTTTGCTGTCGGGCATCGCTGCTGAATTGGTGAACGGTGATGTTTCCAGCTCGCGTCTGGTCTAGCGCATGGCGCAGGTTTGACAGTGTGGGGTGCATGTTCGCACTTTACTTGACGGTGATGGCCAGCCCGTCCTCTTGCACCTTGATGGCCGTCGGCTCAAAGGTTTTGGGACCGAACTTCAGTTGCTCTGGTGTGAAGGTGTACAGCACCTGGTCATGCAAGGCTTCGCGCACCAGCACGCTGCCCATGCGTGTGATGAGTTCTGCACTGCGCTCCGACAGCAAGTCCAGGTCAAATTTGTCGGTACTGGGCTGATCGAGCAGGATGGATTTGGTGGCGGCCTGGTACTTCAGTCCGCTGCTGATGCCGAGCACGCCTTCCAGGGCTTGGGAGCGCATCATGCCATTTGACACCGACAGTCGGGTGGCAATCATCACCCGGTTGGCTTTGGCATCCAAAGACAGCACGGGGGCTGTGGCCTCAATGGCCAGCAGGTCTTTGCTGCCCATGCGCAGCGGGAACCGCGCCGCCAGCCGGGTTTGCAATTCGTCTTTGTCCAGGGTGTAGGTGCTGGTGAACAGGTTGAAGCCAGCATGCGCCGCTGGCACAACCATCCACGGCAAGACCAGCCCAGCAGAATGTTGCAAAAATGCCCGGCGACTGGGGCCGGGTGTGAGCGTGTGGCGGCTCAGTCGTGCAGTGAAGATAGAAATTGCTGGAGCTCCGGTGTTTGCGGGTTGCCAAACAGGCTTTGTGGCGTCCCCATCTCATGAACGCGCCCCTGGTGCATGAAGATGACACGGTCGCTGACTTTTCGGGCAAAACTCATCTCATGGGTCACCATCAGCAAGGTCATGCCTTCGTCTGCCAGCGACTCCACCACGCGCAAGACTTCTCCCACCAGTTCGGGGTCGAGTGCAGAGGTGATTTCGTCGCACAGCAGCACCGCAGGTTCCATGGCCAGTGCCCGGGCGATGGCCACGCGTTGCTGCTGACCGCCAGAGAGTTGATCGGCAAACGCGTCAAATTTTTCGGCCAAACCGACGCGTGCCAACAGTTTTTGGGCTTGTGCGACGGCCTGGGCGCTTTCTTTCTTTTTGACCAAGGTGGGGGCCAACATGATGTTGCGCCCCACGGTCAGGTGAGGAAAGAGGTTGAAGCCCTGGAAGATCATGCCCACGTGCTGGCGCAACTCGCGCATGGCGTCAGCGTTGTTGTGCAACAGTGGTTTGCCATCCACCGTCAAGCTGCCACTTTGGAAGACTTCAAGTCCGTTGATGCAACGCAGCAGGGTGCTTTTGCCAGAGCCGCTTTTGCCGATGATGGCGATCACCTCGCCCGGTTGAACGTGCAGGTCGATGCCTTTGAGCACTTCATTGTTACCGTAGGACTTGCGCAGCCCTTTGATGTCAACGATGGGGGGGAGGGCTTGGTTGGCTTCTGTGAGCGACATGGAATTTTCTCTCCAAGAATTTGGCGTAACGGCTCACCGGGAAGCACAGTACAAAGTAAAACAGTGCGACAAAGCCGAAGACCAGGAAGGGGTTGAGTGTGGCGTTGGCGATGGTCTTGCCCACCTTGGTGAGCTCCATGAAGCCAATCACCGAGGCCAGCGCGGTGCCCTTGATCACCTGGACCAAAAAGCCGACAGTGGGGGGGATCGCCAGTTTGAAGGCTTGGGGCAAGATCACATAGCGCAGCTGTTCGCGAAAGTTCAGTGCCAAACTTTGTGACGCTTCCCACTGCCCCAGAGGAATGGCGGCGACGCAACCACGCCAAATTTCAGTCAAAAAGGCGCTGGTGTAGAGGGTGAGGCCCACGCTGGCTGCCACCCAAGCTGAGGCATTGATGCCAAAAAGCCCCAGACCGTAATAGGCGAGAAACAACTGAACCAGCAAAGGGATGCCCTGGAACAGTTGAACGTAACCGGCGACAAGCACCTCTGCGCTGCGGATTTTGGTGAGCCTCAGCATCAGCAACACCAAACCCACCACGCCGCCCCCGACGAACGCAATGAACGACAGGTACACCGTCCATTGCCCTGCCACCAACAGGTTGCGAACGATGTCCCAAATGGAAAATTCAACCATTTATCGGCCTCCAAAGATGAACGCCTTGCCTATCCAATTGAGCAGGGCACGGGTGGCAATGGAGAGCAAGAGGTAGATCACCCCAATCACGATGAAGGCTTCAAATGACCTGAAATTGCGGCTCTGGATCAAGTCTGCCGCATAGCTCAGCTCTTGGGTCGAGATTTGTCCGCACACCGATGAGCCCAGCATCACGATGATGATTTGACTGACCATGCCTGGCCATACCTTTTTCAAAGCAGGCGGCAGGACCACGCGAGTGAAGGTCTGCCAGCGGGTCATGGCCAAACTGACAGCTGCCTCGATCTGCCCGCGCGGCGTGGCTTCCAGCCCTGCACGGATGATTTCGGTGGCGTAGGCCCCGAGGTTGATCACCATGGCAATCACGGACGCGGTTTCAGCCGAGAGTTTGAACCCCGCTGCCGGCAAACCAAAGAACACAAAAAACAGTTGCACGATGAAGGGCGTGTTGCGGATCACTTCCACGTAAGCGGTGACCACCGCTTTGAGCCACGCCGGGGCGAGGGTATCGCCAAACCCGCGGCCGCGAACCCAGGCGCAAGCGATGCCAAGCAAAGTGCCAATGACCACGCCGACAGCGGTGAGGGTCAAGGTCCAGCCCACGCCTTTGAGCAGGAGCGGCCATTCCGATAAAACGGCCATGAAGTCGAGTTGAATTCTCATCAATGCCTCTGCATCGCTGGTGTGGGTGTGTCAGTCAATCAATGGCCAAGGCCAATCACAGCGGCAGATCGCCGGCAGGGCGGCCCAACCACTTGTTGGCCATGGCGTCGAGTTCGCCCGATTTTTTGGCTTCGGCGATGATTTCGTTCACTTTCAGGCGCAATTTGTCTTCACCTTTGCCCACGCCGATGAAGTTGGGGCTGTCCTTGAGCAGCAGCTTGTACTCGGTGCTCAGCTGTGGGTTTTTGGCCATCATGTTGCCGGCAACCGAGGCCCCGAGCGCGACGAACTGAACCTGACCTGACACATAGGCCGCAATGGTGGCGTTGTTGTCCTCGAAGCGCTTGGCTTCGGTGCTGGCAGGGGCGACTTTGGTGAGTTCCTGGTCTTCCATGGCACCACGGGTCACGCCAACCGTCTTGCCTGCCAGGTCGGCGTAGCTTTTGGCTGTCATGTTCTTTGGTCCAAACACGGCCTGGAAAAAAGGCGAGTAAGACGAGGTGAAGTCGATGACTTTTTCGCGTTCGGCGTTTTTACCCAATGTGGAGATCACCAAATCGGCTTTGCGGGTTTGCAGTGCGGGGATGCGGTTGGCACTGGTCACCACAACCAGTTCAACGGCCACCCCCAGCTTTTTGCCGATCAGGTAGGCCATGTCAATGTCCAAGCCAATGGGCTTGAGGTCCGTGCCCACGTAGCCGTAGGGGGCGGAGTCGGTCGGCACTGCTACCTTCAACACTTTGGATTTGACGATGTCGTCCAGCGCGGTTTGGGCGTGGGCAGACACACCGCACAGCAGGGCGGCAGTGGCGACAGCGAACAGGCGTTTGGAAAGTTTCACAGTAAAGCTCCTAAGTAAGTTGATGTGTCGGTACCCGACGGTGTCGAGCGGGTTTTGGATGGCCTTCTCGGGCTTCTTGTATGCAAGTCTTGTGCCTCAATGTCAACAGGCGATAACGCATTTCGCAATTGAGCGAGCGGGTCAGCCGAAGACTGCAAACGCAGGGCGTCTTGAACTTGGCCGATGTGGGTGGACATCAGAGACTCTGCCAAATCAAGATCACCTTGTTCGAGTGCCGCGACGATGTCCACATGGTCTTGGCAGGATTTCACAGCGTCATGGGACGACTGGTACAGCATGGCGATCAGCGTGGTGCGCGCGGTGAAGTTGCGCAAGGCGTCTGCCAACAAGCTGTTGCCCAAGCACTCCGCGAGGCACACGTGAAAGTCGCCGAGTAAGTAGCTGCGCGCACCCACATCATGGCCTTTGATGGCTGCTTTCTCCCTGCTGAGGTGCTGTTTGAGTTGTTTCAAGGCTTCTTTGCTGACGGGCTTTTGAGACTCGCGTACGCTGCGGATGAGCCCCATCTCGATGACACGGCGTGCCTCAAAAGCTTCACGAGCCTCATCATGTGACGGTTCGATGACGTACCACCCTCGCCGAGCACTGACGGTGACGATGCCACGCTCGGCCAGTCGGGTGAGGGCTTCTCGCACGATGGTCCGACTGCAATCAAACAGCATGGCCAGTTGCTGCTCGCCCAAGCGGGACCCGGGCGGGAGTTTCTGGGCCATCACGGCCTCGATGATGCGGGTGCTGATGTCAGCGGCTGAAGTCATGCCTGCTTTGTAGCAGAACTCGTGCCACTGGTATACAAGTTTTGCGCACCGAAACGGTGGAGAAAACCCTGATGAGTGGGCAGGGATGCCCCAAAATGTGGATCAAAGCACAAGATTGGCTCACCGCGTTCCGACCCGTTGCCTAGACACCAAGGTGACAAGTGCACGGCGTGTTCAGGGTTTCCATGCGAGACGCCGACGCGGCCTGCGTCGATGATCTTGAGATTGTTTTTGCTTCACACCGGAGTTTTCGTGTCCACAGCCCAGCCTCGTTCTCCAGCCCATCACGCGTTCTGGCCCAAACGGGTGCCTTACGCCATGACGG